>JAJQDO010000119.1 GCA_021202175.1 Clostridiales bacterium
TTTGCTATTTTGGTCCGTATGTTTCTCTCTTCTATACGGACTGATTCTGTGATTTTGCTATTTTAGTGCGTATGTTTCTCTCTTCTGTACAGACGATTTCTGTGATTTTGCTATTTTGGTCCGTATGTTTCTCTCTTCTATACGGACTGATTCTGTGATTTCGCTGTTTGAGTCTGTACGTTTCTCCCTTCTGTACGGACGGTTTCTGTGATTTTGCTCTTTTGGTCTGTACGTTTCTCCCTTCTGTACGGACAGTTTCTGTGATTTTACTGATTCCATCTGTTCATTGGTTATCCTACTCTCACATGAAGTATCCACCTGCCCGCGTGAAGTAACTATCATTTGATTATCTGTCCCTTATATGTTATCCTTAATCATCAATTGCAACGGAAAATAAGTATGGGAATGATAGAATAATAACTAATGACAGAATAATAACTACTAATGTAGCGACTCAATCAGGATTTTAACCTATTCGGCAAGAAGCCCCACCTCTATAGATGGTGAGAGTACGTCACTGACAGTGCGATACAAAGACTTGCTACGCGCTTTTCAATTCACACTTCACATTCTCTCAATCCCGAACCATTTCACAAATCAAAAAAGGAAGTCAAAGATATATGAAAAAGAAAGAATACTATACTAAATCCACCAATCGAAAAAACAAATTACATGTCATCATCTGGAAACCAGAAGGAAATGTGCGGGCCATCCTGCAGATCTCGCATGGCATGACGGAACACATCGACCGCTATGACCGGATGGCAAGATATCTGACAAAAAATGATATTCTGGTCATCGGCAATGACCATTTAGGACATGGCAAAACAGCAAAGGATAAAGACGAACTGGGATATTTTCCAACAAAAGAATTATCGAAAACGGTTGTTGACGACTTATATAAAGTATCGCAAAAGATACAGGCTGCGTACCCGGATGTGCCATTCTTCCTTATGGGGCACAGCATGGGGTCTTTTATGGCCCGGCGTTATATGATGACCTACGGGGACGGCCTCGATGGGGCGATTCTGATGGTTCCCGGAGCGGAGGAGTTATTAGTATCGGAGGCATTTAAAATCATCGATTCGGCTCTGATTCTTTTAATGGGCGAGCGGTTCCGCAGTAAGCTCATGCTCTATCTGGCTTTCGGCTCCTATAACAAACGAATTCGTCCTTTGCGTTCCAACAACGACTGGCTGTCTAGAGACGCGGAAAGGGTAACCAAATATGACGATGATCCCTATGCCGGCTTTGCATTTACTTTAAATGGATACCGAGTACTATTTGATGTCCTATCTTACATACAAGATAAAAAGCATATTCAAAACCTGCCTAAAAATGTGCCCGTTCTCTTCCTTTCCGGAGCCGAGGATCCGGTCGGTCACTATGGCGCAGACATTCCAAAAATCTGCCAGGAATGGAAACGGGCCGGTGTGAAAAATATTCGCATGAAGCTCTATAATGAGGACCGACATGAACTGCTAAACGAGCTGGATTACGAACAGGTGCAGAAGGATATCTTACGATTCCTGGAAAAATATATCTCAAAAAAATAATTGATTTGTCCGACAAAAGCTCCATTTTGAATCAATAAAACCGCTTGCCAAATCCCATCAAAAGTAAACAGATATTGCAAGATAGATTTTGTCGTACACCCATTTTTCCATAAACTATAAAATCCTCTCCGGTTTAAATCTCAGATAGTCACCGGACACCAGATGGTAGGTAATGCCATGGAATAGTCCCTGGATACTGTCATGGTACCGGGACTGGCCATGACAATGAGAATAAACGACATGTTCCGCCCCGTATTCCTCAGCCATCCTGGTAAAAGCACTTTCTTCCTCCAGCACATTGGTCGGCGGATAATGCAGGAACATGATAAACTTCCTGTAGCCATCCGCCTGCGCCTGTGCAAATGAATCCCGCAGACGTTTTTCTTCCCGGGCAACCAGTTTCCGGGCTTTCTCTTCCTTTTCCTCATCCCATCCCACGATACGTCCCCGTCCATCCAGGTAAAAAGGTCCTTCGAAGGTGTAGCCTTTCGTTCCCACCAGAGCATAGTCCTCGTTAGCGTAATAATTATTCTGAAGAAATTCCAGTTGCCCCACGAACTGCTCATTCAGCCTCTGGGTCTTTTTGGCATTCCAGAACATATCATGATTGCCCCGAAGTAATATTTTCCGACCGGGCAACCGCTCGATATATTCTAGGTCCAGACGGCATTCCTCGAGATTCCGTCCCCAGGAATGGTCGCCTGTGATCACAAAAGTATCTTCCGGGCAAATCAGCTTATTACAATATTTTTCTATCTGCTGCTCATGGTTTTTCCACACCTTATCAAAAATCTCCATCGATTTATGTGTCTGAAAGGACAGATGGAAATCACCCATTGCATATAATGCCATATCCTTCACCTCCCGATTAAAATCAAAATATTATTATAATCTTATCTGTAAGTTAGTTCCTTGATAAATAAATGATTTCAAATACTTTCTTATACTCTTTATCACCGAACAGTCTGCAGACGATTTCTAAGATTGGTAATTTAGATGATTTCAAATACGTTCTCATACTCTTTATCACAGCCACACATCTTTTATAACATATGTTTCTCCCATAATAACCTCATTTTCAATCATCACTGACCCCAATATAATACATTAGTGATATTTCCTATTTTAACCTATCGCTTGAAAAGATACAACGAAAAGCTTGCCTCATTCTTTTTTATTTCAGAATATTTCAGAAAAAAAGCAACCAAATCACTTCATTTTTGGTGAATCATTATATTTCCTATGTGTTATAATACATATGTAACAAAAATCAACAGACCAAAACCTGCATTTTCGATGCACAGAATCATCCGTAACTGCCCGCGAACGAACAGTAACATGGATAACATCTGTACACCCCATGCAGCAATATGATACGATTATATTTGCTGCACAAAAATGGCAAGTCTGCGAACGATCAGAATTTGGAGGAAGAGATAATATGGATACTTTAAAAGCTGAGAAAAGAGACATGTCAACAAAAGCAAAGAAACTGAGACGGGAAGGATACGTGACCGGCAACATCATCGGCCGTGAAATCCAGGGTTCTATTCCAATTAAAATGAAGAAACAGGAAGCAGAGCGTGTCTTCAAGGAAAAGAAAAAAGGCAGCCAGATTCTTCTGGATGTGGATGGACAGACGATGAATGTCCTCATCAAGGAGATCGATTTTAATTTTCTGAAAAATCAATATGAAGAGGTCAGCTTCCAGGCACTCGTAAGTAACGAAAAAGTACATTCCGTCGCTGAGATCGTCATCACGAATCATGATCAGATGAAAGAGGGAATCATACAGGTTTCCTTGGAAGAGATTGCATTTAAAGCTCTGCCATCAGCACTGGTTGAAAAAGTGGAAATCGATGCCACCGAACTGAAACCGGGCGATTCCATCAAGGTCAGCGACCTGGCGATCGCTGCAAATCCGGATGTCGATCTGATTACGGATCCGGAAACTGTCGTGCTTTTCGTTTCCGAACCTCGTGCTGTCGCTTCGGAAGAGGAAGAAGAAGAAACATCGGAAGAATAATAATCTAACGTTTTCCATAATATAATACAAGAAATGAAAGGCAGTAAATCGAATATTTACATTCGCATTTATGACTTTCGAGACTGCAAATACAATAAGACAGCCGTCTGAGTTTAGAATGATATGATACCATTAAAGTAGACAGATTAAATATAAAAATCTGTTACTTTGAGGGTATCATATCAGGAAGAATCAACGGCTGTTTTCCTTTTTTTGTCTCCAAAAGAGTGTAACAGTTTTTTCACCTTGAATAGTTAATTTGTCTGTGTTAGACTGAAATAAAATGTAAACATGCATTAAACATACATATAGTGATATCAGGAGGAACCATGATGGATAAAATATCCAGTTTTACCGTAAATCATCTGAAGCTGATTCCCGGCGTTTATGTTTCAAGAAAAGATTACGTCGGCAAGGAAGTGCTCACCACCTTTGATCTGCGCATGACAGCGCCGAACAGAGAACCAGTTATAAACACAGCCGAACTCCACACGATTGAACATCTCGCCGCCACCTATCTGCGCAATCACCGAGACTGGAAGGATAA
The DNA here is from genome assembly GCA_021202175.1 of Clostridiales bacterium. GTDB lineage: Bacteria > Bacillota > Clostridia > Lachnospirales > Lachnospiraceae > Anaerobutyricum. Next base: position 4,130 of record JAJQDO010000119.1, read on the forward strand.
GATTATCTATTTCGGTCCCATGGGCTGCCGCACCGGATGTTATTTGATTTTAGCTGGAGATTACGATTCCAAAGACGTTGTGGAACTGGTCCGCGACACCTTCCGCTTCATCGCGGATTATGAAGGGGAGATTCCTGGTGCCGCTGCCCGCGACTGTGGTAATTATCTCGATCAGAACCTTTCCATGGCATAATATCTTTCTATAAAATATTTGAGAGAAGCTCTTGAAAATCCGACCGAGCAAAATCTCAACTATCCTGCATAATTATTTTCACTTTTCACATACTATCTCCGAGCCGGAAGACTCGCTACTTTAACAGTAAGGAGGAATTTATGATGAAAAGCACAAAACAAACTTACCAGGATGTTGCAGAGGCTTGCAGCAAATATGACCCGGTCTCCAACGAATACGCATTTAAGGATTCCAGTTGCGACTGTAGCACGCCAAGCTGCTTAAACTGCACACATTTTGACAAAAACGAACACTGCGTGCTTGACCTCTATGATCAGATTGTGGAGAGAATCCGCTAGAGATTCCCACTGATTCTTTCTTCATAGAACAGTCCAGCCACAAAAAATGAACCATTAAAACAAAACATCATGCCGGAAAAACTACTGTTATTAGTGAATGCAGCAGCCTTTTCCGGCATATGGAGTATAACCCGACACTAGTACATCGAATAATTAATAACTGGCTATATCACGCCGAATGATTTTTCATGTGCAAGGCGGAGGAAGGAGGCGTAGCGGGCTACGTTGACTGACGACAACGCGGCACATGGGAAATCAGGTAAGCGATATGGCTAGTTAATTAATATTCGATGTACTAGGGTCGCCGGGAATAACATAGTACCGATCATTTCCTATTATTTCTCTAAACATTTTTTCTCATCAATGTCCACCAGGATAATGTCAACGCCAATCTTAACCACGGCACAATAGGGAAACCGGTACTCTCCTTTTTTCACAAAACACCCGCAATACTTACTTCCAGCAGGGATGAAAAAGCTGGTGATGCAGCCACTCGTAAGGTCAATCTCCACATCTCCTACATGACCAAGCCGCTTTCCGTCCTTACAATTCACGACCTCCCGGTTGCCAAGGTCCCAAAATCGAACATGCATAAAAAGCCTCTTTTTTTCAGTATATGCAAAACACGAACCAAAAGTCACATAGTTCCAAGATATTGAGGCACTAAAATGGAGGACATTCCATATTAAGCGCAAAATCAGACTAAGAGCCACCTAGTTTCAGTCTATTGAAACATTCCCATGCTCGAGCCTTCTATATATGTCTTCATCCAAACCAGAATATCAGAAAAAATGACATCATGAGAAGGATTGCTCTGCAATTCATGCCGAACCCCGTCATAAAGCTGCATATCCACCTTGCATCCTCTGTCCAGCAGCCTTCTGTGAATCCTCTCAATGCCTTTGCCAAAATCACCGATTGGATCCTCTTTTCCGCTGACCAGCAGAATCGGCAGGTCCACATCGACACATTGATACCATTTTTTGGTAGCCACCAGTTCAAGCATCTTGAAAATATTTTCATACCCTCGAATCGTAAACTGAAATTGGGTACATTCATCCATCCTGTAGTGATTTTTTGTCTCCTCATCGCTGCTAAACCAGGACAAATCATCTTTTTCATGGCGGAACTTGCGGTTTAACCTTCCGTAGATCAGTTTCTCCAGGAACAGGCTCCGATGATTCAGTCCCTTCATCCTGTGAAGAATGGCCGTAGCGAGGATGGCTCTCTTGCAATATTTCTGCTTGTCGCTGGTGCCGGAAAAAATCATCCCGTCCCACATATCCTCATATTGACAGCAAAGCCTTGCCACCAGGGAACCCATCCCATGCCCATAAAGAAAAATCGGAACATCCGGATATTCCCTCTTCATATATGAAGTCAGTTTCTTTACATCCTTTACCAAATACTTCCAGCCATCATGTTCCTGAAAAACGCCCCGGTCATTCTCCTCTGACGAACGTCCGTGACCGATAAAGTCACAGCCACAGACCATAATACCATGGTCCGTAAAATATTGAATCAGTTCCTCGTATCTTTCGATATAATCCTTCCAACCATGCGTAATCTGCAAGATAGCTCTTAAATCGGTTTCCGGTTCATATATGTAATACTGTATTCTGTTTTTCTGATTGGCACTGCGATAAGTACCTCTGAATTTTGAATAAGCCATTATGTTCTCCAATCATTTTCAAAATCATCACTATGTAACGGCATCAAAATACGGCTACCATTTTTTTCTTATTCATCATACCCTTAAAGTATTAAAAAAAAAGACAATTTATCTTGCAATTCCATTACGATATGATTAGAGATGGGATGTTTTCCGATATAAATTCAAAAGTGTTACGTTACAAAAATTCTAAAAACATGCAATTATAGGGAAATATATGTAATTTTATTGTTTTTTGAAAATTTTTGTGGATATATTCAACAACCTGTGCTATATTATGTAGGAAGAGCTTTTTTCAATGTATTCAAAGTATTCTTCATAATCTATGAAGGGGAGGTTGAACACTATGGGTGAAAAAGATCTTTCAGAAAAAAAACTTGGAAAGCCATCCGGATGTCTTTTCAGACATTGTCAATGGATGCGTATTCAGAGGAAACAAAAGAGTAGCACCGGATGAACTGATTGAAATGGCGGTTCATTCGCAATATAAAACAGATGACAGCAAACTGCATGAGCAGGAACGCGACATTGCAAAGTACTGGAAGAAAGATGATGTGAACTTTATCCTTTATGGGATAGAGAATCAGTCCGCCGTCGACCGGTATATGCCCTTCCGCGTCATCGGATACGATGGAGCAGCCTATCGGCAGCAACTGCTTGAAGATAAGAGTAAAAAGAAAGATACGGGCATCGCAAAAACGGAAAAGAATACGATAGAGAAGAAAGCGAAAACGAAAAAACGCAAGAAAAAGGTTATCGCTCCGGTAGTGATTATTGTACTGTATTTTGGAACAGATAAGAAGTGGAACCAGCCTTGTTCCATCAAAGAACTCCTGCATATCCCCGAGGGTCTTGAGGATTATGTGAACGACTATAAGATTCATGTGGTCAATATCGCATGGCTGACTGACAAAGAGATTGAATATTTCGAAAGTGACTTTAAGATTGTGGCGAAATTCTTTGTGAGGAAAAGAAGGGGCCTCGGTCTGGACGCAGAAGATACTCAGGTGATCAAACATGTGGATGAGGTGATGAAGCTACTTTCCGTGATGACAAAAGATGACGCTTATCAGAATCTGGATTTTTCTCGGGAAAAGAAAGGGGATGTACGTATGTGCGAAGTTGCCCAGAAATTAATCGATGAAGGTAAACAACAGGGCATTCAAGAGGGTATTCGGGAAGGAAAACAACAAGGCATCCGAGAAGGCATTCGCGAAGGAAAACAACTGGGCATCCAGGAGACGCTCATTCAGTTAGTGAAAGACGGTCTCCTTTCTGTTAGTGAGGCCGCTAAAAGGATGAATGTTTCAGAAAATAATTTTAAGGCCCTGCTTTAGTATCCCACACAAAAGTACTTCTAAATTCAAAAGATTAAAAAGGCGGCGGCCCTTCCGGTCCGCTGCCTTCCCCTATTTTTTACAGTGATCTCTTTACCACCTTGCAGATCCGTTTATGAAAGGCGACTCCAAACTTTGAAATCTTGTCGATATCAAAGCCAAGGAAATACTCATCATAATCCTGGTCATCGATCTGCCGCAGTCCTTCCTACGCCTTTTCCTCCAACAAAAAAATTGTACCGCATGCTTTACTTCCAGTACAATTCCCGTATTTTTCGAACGGTCAATGAGGATGATATCCGCCCGGCCATTTCTCGCTTCCCGGTTCGACTTGACAACCCAGCCGCGACGACCTTTGACTAATCCCAGGAGCAATCCATGATAAAAAGACTCCTTCATTTCCTCTGTGTTGCCGCCATCCATAAAACTGATTGAGGTTTTCAGGCAAAGGTTAATCTGCTCTTCTATCACTTCCACAGTGCCGCTGTCAATGGCTTTATAGAGTCCTTGCAAGCCTCCTTCCACACTGGCGAAAAACCATTTCTTTATCTGCTGGTTGAAAATGCTCCTCACTTCGCTGTTGGGGATGGCGAGCTTGTAGGTCCCATCTTCATTTCGACCACGCTGCGTCAGATAGCCGGTCGTGAACAAAACGCTCCAGAGATTATCGATACTTTCTCCGATATCCTTATAGGTTAATTCGTGGGATATCTCCTTGTCGACACATTTTCCTTCCGACAAAGTTTCCAGATCATAACGGGTGGTTTCGTCCGCCATATCAACGAACTGATAGACGATATTATTCTCACTCACATTTGCCCAATAATTTTTCGGTTTCTTATCAGACTCATTTATAAGCTGATCACAATAGTTAATCACATCCCAAGGGCAATAAATATCATTTCGCCCGACCTGATAACCGTCATACCAGCTTTTTATCGTTTCATGGTAACCACTTAATCCATAATAGTCAAGCATGTTGCCTACTTCCTTATCTGTAAAGCCAAATCTTTCATCACATCTGTCATCCAGCAAGGTATATAATTTAGGATTATTCAATTCCGCAAAGATACTTTCTATAGAATTTCTCATACAACCCGGCAACTCACGGAAATACGATGATTCGTTTGATTTTAACGCATAACCAAAAAGCTGTCGGATCAACTTAACCATGTCATCATAGTAATCGTTCTCATATGCTTTCTGCAGAGGAGCATCATATTCATCAATCAGGATGATAACCTTTCTACCATAATGTTTATATAGGATGTCTGATAAAACTGCCAGGCTGTCATCTATCATCCCTTCTGCAGTTCGCAGTTCGTTCAAATCTTCCCTGTCCACATCGTCAAGACGATCGCTTTTCAATAGAAATGGGTATTTTCTGGCCGCCTTTCGAATCTGTTTCCAAAGATTTTGCTCCGCTACTTCGTAAGTCCTCCCTGTCACCTGCTTCAAAGTAATCGAAATAACTGGAAACTGCCCCATGTACTCATCACAGAGCTTCGTTTCTTTTGAAATCTCCAATCCATCGAAAAGGCTTTTATCCGTTCCAATTTCAAAAAAATATCGAAGCATACTCATGTTTATAGTCTTGCCAAACCGCCTGGGACGTGTGAAAAGATTGACCTTACCCCAGTTATCCAGCAATTCTTTTATCATGCCGGTTTTATCGACATAGTAAAAACCCTGGGTCACAATCTCGGCAAAGTCATCTATGCCAATCGGCATTTTCTTTTTTAGCACAATACCACCTCCTGTTGTCAGTCATTGCCACACCTTAATCTGTGATGTTTCGTCTCTTCCGTAACATTTATTATATAGTATGATTTTTGATAAAACAATCTTTTTATCTTGTATTGAAATATCATTCTAATTATTTATTACTTTTCATGAGGTACAGATGAATGGGTGTTATCTTTTTTCTGTACAGACTGATTTTGCGATTTTATGGTTTTGGTATGTACCTCTTTTCCTTCTGTACGGACTGATCCTGTGGTTTTGCGGTTTTGGTATGTACGTTTTGCCTTGCTGTACAGACTGATT
>JAJQDO010000080.1 GCA_021202175.1 Clostridiales bacterium
TTTGGAAGTTTCAAAATAGGAGGGGCTTAAAATCGGTATTTTCCGACAGCCCCTTGAAAAGAGAGAAAAGAATGAAAAAAATCTATATAAAAATAACTTGTTGGTTATTTGATTGCTCCTTTGTTATTTGATGATTGTATTGTACCTATTTTTTGTGAATGGTTTGTGAGAAAAAACTGACGAGTTATTTAAGAAAAAGTGAAGAGAATGTGAAAAAGGAGAAAACTATATTATTGGGAGGATTACAAAGATGACCAAAGAATACGATGTTTTTACAAAAAAGTTATTTTGCGAGCTTCTTGAAAAACGTGGAAAAGAAAATATTGTGATTTCACCATATTCTATTCTGATTATGATGGCAATCGCAGCACAAGCTACGTCAGGAGATACAAGAAATGAAATTGTGAGTGCTATTCTCTCGAAGGGATCATACGAAGAACTAGAGGCACTTGTTTCAGATCTTATTTCCAGGATGTCGGCGGCCAATAGCATACGTTCCTCAAGTGCGGCTGTTGTGAGAACAGATATTGGGAACAGTATCAGGGATACTTATGCCGAGCAATTAAAAAGCATATTCGATGGAGACCTTCTCGTCGATGAAGACCTCATCCAGTGTACAAATGACTGGGTGAATGAAAAGACATCCGGTATGATCCCGGAAATCATGGATAAATCTATGAAAGATGCTTTGCTGTGTCTAATCAATGCCATTTTATTTCAGGCCGAGTGGTCTACATTGTATGAGGAAGACGATATTAAGGAGAACGAGAAATTTACGAATGTGGATGGAAGCACAAGCTATGTCACTATGCTTGAGAGTCATGAAGATGACTATGTAGAAAACCAATATTTTACCGGCTTTGTGAAACCATACAAAGGAGGATTTTCTTATATGGCACTTCTTCCGGTTAAGAAGGGGCAATCTTTCTTACATAAGGCTCTTAAAGATACCAGCTTTAGCGACCTCTATGCAAACAGGACTTTGAAAGAAGTATATGTAAATATGCCGGAATTTTCCTGTGAATTTGAGGATAATCTGGAGAGCGCATGTAAGAAATTGGGAATTAAAACATTGTTCCGAGACAGTGCTGATTTTTCTAATATGAGCAATGCCACTCTGAAAATGAAGGCTATCATCCAAAAAGCTAAAATCGAAGTGGACAGACAGGGAACACGCGCTACAGCTGTTACTGCTAGTGTTGGATTTGCCGGTGGCTTGCCGGATTTTGACAACTTCAGAGAGGTAGTATTAGACAGGCCTTTTGTTTACGCCATTATCCACGACGAGACAGGAATGCCTGTTTTTGTTGGAACTGTAAATCAACTGCCGGATAAGAAGAATACTCATCTTGACGCAGACTTGTTCATTCATCCTTCCGATAAAGCTGCCATGACTGCACTGAAAGCCGTTCCTGGATTTTCACAGGTGATGAAAGCCTTTATGAAAATCTGGAACGAGCAACAATTCAAAATCATCAATATGTCCACGAACCTTAGATTATCGGAACAGCAGATGAAGAAATATTATGATATGCTGCCACCTATCTGTGAGACATTGGGAATTGATATCCCGGAGATTTATGTCGAACTCAATGTAAATCCGAATGCGTACACTTATGGAGATACGCATCCATTTATTGTACTGACTTCCGGATTGTTCGAGACACTCCCCGATGAATTAATCCCATCCGTAATTGCACATGAGTGCGGGCATATTGCCTGCCACCATACATTATACACCACAATGGGAAAGCTGATTCTTAACGGCGCATCGGATTTCATTTCTGGATTAGGAAATATCGCGATATATCCCATCCAACTGGCGTTTGCATATTGGATGCGATGTAGTGAATTTTCGGCCGATCGTGCTGCCATGGTTTACGAAGGGTATTCAGATCATGTGGTGGAAACCATGATGCGTTTTGCTGGCTATGATAAGGATATTTTGGCGGAAGCGAATGTTGATGTTTTCATGGATCAGGCAAGAGAATACAGAGAAATGGTAAAAAAGAGCACATGGAATAAAACACTTGAATTTATCAAGTTTAAAGATAACGACCATCCTTTAAATGCAGTTCGGGCTTTGGAAGCGCATGAATGGGAGCAAAATGATCGATTTAAAATTATTCGTTCCTATTTAGATAATCCAGCAGAAATTCAACTGCCGATAAAAATGAATCCGAAAAAATATCTTCGGAAGAATTCAGACAAAGTAGAGGATGAGCTCTTAAACATGGGTTTTGAAGATGTCGAATTGATAAGAAGCACTGAGACTGAAAAAAGAGCAAAAACTGGTGACGTAATTGCAATTACAATCGACGACAACGCCGACTGTAATGAGGATTATTATTTGCAGAATGCAAAAATTATTCTTACATTCTACGAGCCCAAAACAGAAGAAGAAATTGCCACTGATCATCCGGCAGAAATCAAGATGACCGAAGGCTCAAAGTTTTATCTTGGAAAGGATTATAATGTTGTTGCAAATACCTTCAAAGAAATGGGGTTCTTAAATATAGAAGCCAGGGAAATGGCTATTTCCAAAATAGGCTTTTTTACCAAGCCTGATACGGTTGCAAAAATCATCGTTGAAGGAGTAGATCATTTTGAAAAGGATTCCTGGTACTCTTCGGATGTAAAGATTACGATTTATTATTATGTTAAAGTTTGATTTACATCATGCTGAGAAAAAAGGCTTCATGGAGTGATGGGAGAGGAAGATTAAAAAAACCGGCCTTGCGGCCGGCTTTGAAAAGAGAGAAAAGAATGAAAAAAATCTATAAAAAATAACTTGTTGGTTATTTGATTGCTCTGTTGTTATTTGATGGTTGTATTGTACCTGTTATATGTGAATGGTTTGTGAGAAAAAACTGACGAGTTATTTAAGGAAAAGTGAAGGGAATGTGAAAAAAAGGAGATATATACGAATGAAAAGTGATGCAATAGCGCAATTGCATGCAGGTATGGAAACAGCATTTATTGACCGAAATGCCTCTTCGAATTTAGCGTATAAACCACAATTTGTTTCTAATAATTACAAAGAAGGAAGGAAAGTACTTTCTTCCATAGAAAGTGAGCTTTTGATATGTGATGAATTTTTTATCAGTGTTGCATTTATCACAATGAGTGGAATCACACCTTTGCTTCAGACATTGAAGGAATTAGAAGTCCGCGGAATACCTGGGCAGATCCTTACAACAGATTATTTGAATTTCAGTGAACCAAAAGCCTTGAAAAAACTGGAAGAGTTAAAGAATCTTACCATTAAGATGTATATGTCTGAGAAATCAGAGTAAGGTTTTCACACGAAAGGTTATATTTTTAAAAAGGAAGAAATATATCGAATCATTGTTGGAAGCTCGAATATGACATTAAGTGCCTTGACAAAAAATCGAGAATGGAATACGAAAATTGTTTCCACAGAGCAAGGAGAATATGTGGAAGAGATTATCTCTGAATTTCACCAATTGTGGGATTCCCAATATGCTATTGATTACGATGATTTTATTGATAATTATACATTGAAATATAAGATAATAAAAAAGCAACGACGTATTGCCAGGCAAGAACAGGTTCCATCTATGGAACAATATAAATTGCAGCCGAATTCTATGCAAATTGCCTTTATTACAAATCTGAAAAAAATAGTGGAGAATGGGGAACATAGAGCGTTGCTGATATCGGCAACAGGTACAGGCAAAACCTACGCTTCTGCCTTCGCCCTTCGCGAGGAAAATCCGAAAAAAGTATTATTCTTGGTACATAGAGAACAGATTGCACGACAGGCGATTATAAGTTATAAAAAGGTTTTTGGAAGAACAAAGACTTTTGGATTGTTGTCGGGAAGTTCGAAGGATTATGAAGCGGATTATCTGTTTTCTACGATGCAGATGATGGCGAAACCAGAAACACTTGTGCGTTTTCGAAAAGATGAATTTCAGATAATTGTAATTGATGAAGCTCATCGAATCGGTGCTTCTAGCTATCAAAATATTATGGATTATTTTGAACCACAGCTTTGGTTAGGGATGGCTGCGTCTCCTGAGAGAACGGACCAGTATGATGTATATGATGCATTTGATCATAACATTGCCTATGAGATTCGGCTTCAACAAGCTTTAGAGGAAAACCTTCTGTGTCCATTTCACTACTTTGGTATCACCGACTTACAGATTGATGGGGAAACAGTGGATGAGGAGACAGGACTCAGGGATTTTAATAAGCTAACATCTGATGATCGTGTGGATTATATTGTGAAGCAGATTGACTATTATGGATATTGTGGTGATCGGGTAAAAGGGTTGATTTTTTGTAGTTCTAAGAAAGAAGCTAATGTACTCAGTGAGAAGTTTAATGAAAGAGGATATCGGACTCTTGCTTTGACAGGGGCAGATAATCAAGAACAAAGACAAACGGCGATTGAGAGACTGGTTGGAGATGATACAGCAGATCCTCTGGATTATATTTTTACAGTAGATATTTTTAATGAGGGAGTTGATATTCCTGAGATTAATCAGGTTATTATGTTGCGCCCGACAGAATCCCCGATTGTTTTTGTGCAGCAGTTAGGCCGAGGGCTTCGAAAAGCTGAGAACAAAGAATATGTGGTCATTCTTGATTTTATCGGAAATTATAAAAACAATTTTATGATTCCTATCGCCCTTTCTGGAGACAGAAGCTATAATAAGGATAATATTCGCCGTTATGTTTTGGAAGGTGATCGAGTAATACCTGGTTCTTCAACGGTTCATTTTGATGAGATTTCAAAGAAGCGTATTTTCGCGGCGATTGATACGGCGAATTTTAGTGATATTAAACTAATCAAACAGAATTATACAAATTTGAAAAATAAATTGGGGCATATTCCTTCTTTGATGGATTTTGACAGGTACGGGGAGATGGATGTCCTGCGGATTTTTGATAACAATAGTCTTGGCTCCTATTATAAATTTCTTGTGAAGTATGAAAAGGAGTATAAGGTACGTCTTTCCAAAGATGAGGAAAAGGTTATAGAATTTGTATCAAAGAAGCTGGCAAGTGGAAAGAGAATTCATGAATTGGCTCTCTTGAAAAGAATGATGTACTATCAACATCATTTATTGGGGATTTTGAGAAAGGCATTGCGGGATGATTATGATATTCAAATGGAGGATAAGACAGAACGTAATGTGGTAAATGTAATGACCAATGAATTTCCTTCTGGATCAGGGAAGAAAAGATATTCTAATTGTATTTTCCTCGAAAAAGAAGAGGATGGAGAATACCAGATTTCGCAATCTTTTGAAAAAATGTTGAAAAATCCGGAATTCTATTCTATGTTACAGGAACTGGTAGATTTCGGTATCTCACGATATGAGGCTAATTATAAAAATCGATATCTGGATACAGATTTTGTTTTGTATCAAAAATATACTTATGAAGATGTGTGTCGTCTCTTGCAGTGGGAGAATAATGAAGTCCCTTTGAATATTGGCGGGTATAAGTATAACAAACAAACGAAGACTTTTCCGGTATTTATCAATTATGATAAAGCGGCAGACATTCAGGATACGATCAAATATGAAGATCACTTTGTTAATCCTGACAGGTTGATAGCGATATCAAAACAGAGTAGGACTTTGCAGTCTGAAGATGTTCAGAACTTTTTATATGCTGAGGAGAGAGGTATTCATGTGGAATTATTTGTCAGGAAGAATAAAGATGACAAGATTTCAAAAGAGTTCTATTATCTGGGAAGAATGCGGGCGACTGGAGAGGCGAAGGAATTTGTTATGTCGAATACTGAAAAGACAGCTGCTGAGATTGAGTGGCAGCTGGATACACCGGTGCGAGAGGATATTTACGAATATATTGTGAGAGGGTAAGATATAACTAGGTATTGGATTATTTTGATAGACCTATTTGTATTAGGAGGTATCACTATGATAAAAAACCGCAATTATATTGCAACGCCACCTGGAATGGTCGTTAAGGAACAATTGGCTGATAGAGGGATAAGCCAGAAAGATTTTGCAGCTAGAATGGATATGTCAGAAAAGTATGTTAGTAAACTTATTAATGGTGATGTACAACTCACCTCTGATATTGCCGTCAAGTTGGAGTTGGTTATAGGTATTCCGGCCAAGTTCTGGAGTAATCTTGAGTCTATTTATAGAGAGAAGATTGTTAAAGCTGAGGAAGAAAATATTATGGGTACAGGAAATAAAAATATTATTTGAACTGATTAGACATGAGTGTGAGAAGCTTGTTTGAGTATAATAAAGTATCTATCTAAAAATGCTTTGCCCTTCGAGACAACCTATGAGATAGTAACGAGACGTGAGAATAAAACATGACTGGAAAAAGCAATATAAGTTCAGGAGAAATTATCATGAAAATCATCAGAGTAGTGGCTGCCATTATCATACATAATAATAAGGTTTTTGCTACCCAACGCGGTTACGGGGAGTTTAAAGATGGCTGGGAGTTTCCGGGAGGAAAGATTGAGCCGGGCGAGACGCCGCAACAGGCATTGGGGCGTGAGATTAAGGAAGAACTGGATACGGAAGTTCGTGTGGGAGATTTGCTGGAAACTGTGGAATATGATTATCCGAAGTTTCACCTTTCTATGGATTGTTTCCTGTGTGAGATTGTTGGCGGCAGATTGACTTTGCTGGAGGCGGAGGCTGCGTGCTGGCTTGCAAAGGATACATTATATTCAGTGGACTGGCTGCCGGCGGATCGTGGATTGATCCCGAAGATTCGGGAATTATTGTAAAAGGATTTTGAGGAAAGGACGGGAGATTTGCTATGCTAAGTATATTCCTTGGTGATATGGATGGGGCGATTTTTCATCCGCCGACTTATTTCGATAATCAGTACGAAGATGAGTGGATAACTGAAACGTTGTCAGTAGAGATGATTAAAGATGTGGATAAATCTGACGTGATTGGACCAAGGTTGATTGACAGTCCCGTCTTAGGACCGATTTCGACGAGAGAGTTATCTGGTGGAGTGAAGACGTTGATTTTGATGGCATTTGATGATACGGATAAGGTGTTTAATGCTTCTTCGTGTGGCAATAATTGTGCAAAGTGGATTTTGAAGATTGGAGAAATGAAGGATTTGACGATTAATCTCAGGCATATTATGAATTTTGGAGATGAGGCATTTGAGGCGAAAATTCTTAATACGGGAGAGATGGTTCATAATATGATGGAGTTTATTAATATTGCAGGAGAATATGTGTAGGTGAGAGCGAGTGAAGGGAAAGCACAAAGTCATTGTACAAAATATCCGGTTGCATTATGAATTTGAAATAAAAAGAAACATTACGATTATACAAGGCGACAGTGCTACGGGAAAGACGACTTTGATTAGTATGTTAAGGCAGGCAGAAAATCTTGGGGCGTCCAGTGGGGTATATGTTACGAGTGATGTGCCTTGCAGAGTGCTGGAAGGGCAAAGCTGGAGAGTGATTCTTGAGAATGTATCGGGAAGTATTTTCTTTATAGATGAGGAAAATGCATTTATCTATACGCAAGAATTCGCAACTTTTGTCAGGGGTTCAGATAATTATTTTGTTCTGATCACCAGAGAAAATCTCTATAACTTACCTTATAGCGTCGAAGAAATATATGGATTGCGTTCCTCCGGAAAATATCAAAATACGAAGAAAGTGTATCAACAGATTTACAGAATCTATTCAAATGCGGAGCCTTTGCCGATAAGGCCAAAAAAGATTATTGTGGAAGATTCCAATGCGGGATTTGAATTTTTCAAAAATGTCAGTGAACGAAAAGGAATATCCTGTGAAAGTGCAGGGAAAAAGTCAAATCTTTTTTCCACATTAAAGAAAGTACAGGGTAAGGACGAATTGTGTGTCATTGCTGATGGAGCTGCTATTGGCCCGGAAATGAATCAATTATATGAGCGTGCACAGCAAATGAAAAACATCAAATTATATTTGCCCGAATCATTTGAATGGATCATTTTGAAGTCTGGGATTATAAAAGGCAAAGAAATTCAGATGATTTTGGAACATCCGGAGAATTATATTGACTGTAAAGATTTTTTTAGTTGGGAAAGATTTTTTACCAGAATATTGATTGATAAAACGGAAGGTTCTCATTTGAGTTACAAAAAGAGCAGTTTGAATAAGACATATTTACATTATAAAAATAGAAAAATGATTCTCCGATGCATAGAGGAGATAGAATTGGAAGAAATAAAATCGGATAAGGAGGACAATAGTGATGAATAATACTTTAGAGATGATCATGGACCGCCGGTCCATACGTAAGTTTACGGAGGAATCGGTGACACAGGAACAGCTGTCAGATATTCTGGAAGCGGGCCGTTGGGCGCCGACAGGGGGTAATTGTCAAACCGTTCATTTTCTGGTTCTTTTGAATTCGGAGGTGCGGGAGGAACTGCGTAAAAGGGTCTTTACCGCATTTTCTGAAATGGAGCTGCGAGAGGATCAGTATGCCAGCATTCAAAATTCCATCAGACAGTGCAGGAAAGGGAGCTATGTATTTGATTATCATGCGCCGGTTCTGGTGGTCGTGTCCAACCGCAGGGGATATCCGAATGCCATGGCTGATTCCGCCTGCGCGCTACAGAATATGATGCTGGAGGCGGAAAGCCTTGGAGTGGGTACCTGTTGGATTAACCAGCTGCACTGGCTGGATGAGAATCCGCTGGTTCGTGAATATCTGGAGCCGCTCGGGATTGGGGCGGATGAAACGATCTGCGGTGCGCTGGCTCTGGGACATTATGAGAAAAACCAGGACGTTTACCCCGTACCGGGATGAAGGTGGATGTTGTCCGCTAGTGTGCTGTCTCAATCATTTTTTAAGTTACAGCGCATGATGATGCCGGTGATGATGCAGGCTTTGTACGCAACACATTAGCTGTAGAAATGAAACCCTTCCTTTCGTTGCTGCGATCGCATTTTGCGCCGGAGCGCAGCACGTTCCCATTCTTCCCGGTCTTCTTCCGAGTCAAGGATAAGACGGGGAAGGAATGCCGGCTTGTTGTCGGGGCCGAGACCGACTTCGGTCAGGAAAGCGCGATTGACCAACGCCCGCTCTCCATCGGTATTCTCTACATAGGTTTCGACTTTCACTTCCATAGAGGTGTTTCCCACATAGGTCACTTTCCCGATGATCACGATCAGATCGCGCTGAAAGACACCGTGAAGAAACTGGAGATTGTCAATGGAAGCGGTGGTCACGTTCATCTGGGAGTGGCGTTTGGCGACGACGCCAGCCACTTCGTCAATCCATTGCATCAAAATGCCGCCGAAGAGTCGGCCGGCATCGTTCAAATCTGCGGGCCGGATGACATGTATCGTTTCAACCATGGATTCTTTTACTGTTTTTGCCCGAAAATTCATGTAATCACCTCGCTAAAGCATATCGTATATTCGAAAAGTTGTTGTTGTAAATAATGAAATATTTCTATAAGTGTATCATAATATCTTAAAATAAACAAATTTCTGGCATGGTAATTTTTGATATTATTTCTCCTGTCCTGTGAATCAGTACCTTTTCTTTAAATTTCAGAATTTTTCTAACGTAAGAGTCAGGTTTGAATGCTCTTCGGAGCGTCCAAACGCGCAGTCAGGAATTTTTTGTCCCCTGAGAAAAGATAAATTTCATATCAATCAGAAAATGGAAAGTTATGTGC
>JAJQDO010000166.1 GCA_021202175.1 Clostridiales bacterium
ATACTGGTATGTTCATATTAAAATATATAAAAAGTTTGGGGAGGATAATCGTATGGGATATTATTTGAATGGCACACAGGTCTTTTCTCTTTATGAAAGTGAAGTCAACAGCCCCTACTTTGTCGATAAATCGTTGCTTTTAAAAGAACTTTTTCCTCTTGTAAAAGCAGGTAATAAACATATTTGTATTACCAGACCGCGACGTTTTGGAAAATCAGTGATGGCGGCTATGGTCGGTTCATTTTTTAGTAAAGGAATAGACAGCAGCAGTATTTTTGATGAACTGAATATTACAAAAGATTTTTTTGAGAACCAGGAAGATTTTTCAAAATTCTCTGAAAAATATGATTATCGGGATTTTATGAATAAATATAATGTGATTTATATTAATTTCATTGAGGCGGCAAATGAAAGTGATAGTTATAAAGAATTTATAACCATGACAAAAGATATCCTTCAGGATGATTTGCATGAGGCCTTTCCTAATGTACGCTTTCGTAAAAAAGGAACAGCGATACAGGATATGAGAATGGTATATGAGCAGACAAAGGAGCGATTTATTCTTGTATTTGATGAATGGGATTGTATTTTTCATAAGAATTATACTACTGATGAGGACAGAAGGAGTTTTCTCAACTGGCTTGCCGCACTAACCAAAGATAAAGGATATATTGCCTTAAGTTATATGACAGGGGTGTTGCCGATTGCAAAATATTCGAGTGGTTCTACAATCAATAATTTTGATGAGTATACTATGGCAGCGCAGCCGAAATACAGTGAGTACTTTGGATTTACGGAAGGTGAGGTGGATATGCTCTATTCACGTTACCTGGAAAATGAAACTTCACCAACGGTAACAAGGGAAAATTTGAAACTTTGGTATGACGGTTATCATACTGCAGGTGGAATAAAACTTTATAATCCACGATCAGTTGTTAAAGCCCTATCAAATAATTGTCTGGCAAGTTACTGGGTATCATCTGGACCATATTCAGAAATATCTACTTATATTGTAAACGACAGAGATGATATTAAAAAAGATGTGGCTTTAATGGTATCTGGAGAAACGGTACCGGCGAGCGTGGAAGAATTTGCAGTCACGGCAATGACTTTAAAAACGCGAAATGAGATTATGTCTGCGATGGTAGTGTATGGATTTTTGAATTATGAAAATGGTAAGGTTCATATTCCGAATAAAGAACTAATGGATGAATTTGCTAAAACGATTCGGGAGAAAGAGAATCTTGGTTATATTTATGAATTAGCGGTAGCATCTGACCGTATGTTGCAGGCAACGCTGAAGGGTGATACGAATACCATGGAAAAAATTTTGCAATTTGCACATGATACGGAAACACCGCTTTTGGATTATAATAATGAAACGGAATTGACTGCAATTGTGAATCTAGTTTATTTATCTGCTAGGGAAAGTTATTACATCGATAGAGAGGATAAAGCTGGGGAAGGTTATGTTGATTTTATTTTCTATCCGGAAAATCCGGGAGATGACGGAATTATTTTAGAGTTAAAAGTAGATGACACACCGGAAACAGCGATACAGCAGATTAAAGATAAAAAATATGCTCTCAAATTCCAGGGGAAAATGGCTGAAAAAAAACGACACATAGGTCGTATTCTTATGGTGGGTATTGGTTACAACAAGAAAAGTAAAGAACATCATTGTAAGATAGAAATTTTAAAAAATTTATGAGCAGTATCCATATATCGTGATTTATGTATATTTTAGTGAATGATTAAACCATTATAAATGAGAACTAGGAGGATGGAAAATGATTTTCGATTCCCACGCGCATTACGATGATAAACAATTTGATGAGGACCGGGAGGAAGTGCTCACACATTTGATTGATGCCGGAGTGGACTAGTTCGTAATTTTCAGCTACGGTTTGGAGGACCTTTTAAAAACTTTTGTGGTGATTCCACAGTTTGCTTTTATGTATGGAACTGTGGGGATTCATCCGTGTAAGGTTAGTGATTTGAACGAAGAACGAATGCAGCAGATGCACGCGCTTTGTCACCAGGATAAAATCGTGGCAGTTGGAGAAATCGGTCTGGATTATTATTGGAAGACGGATCCGAAAGAAGTTCAGCAATATTGGTTCATAAGACAGCTTCAGCTGGCAAAGGAAGAAAATCTTCCCGTTGTCATTCACAGCAGAGATGCTTCTCAGGATACCTTTGATATCATGAAAAGGGAGCACGCCGGGACGACTGGCGGAGTGATACATTGTTATTCCGGTTCATTGGAGATGGCCAGGGAATATGTGAAGATGGGCTATTGTCTGGGAATCGGCGGTGTCGTCACCTTCAAAAATTCCAAGGTGTTAAAAAGAGTGGCAGCGGAGATTCCACTTGAACATATTTTGCTGGAGACAGACTGTCCGTATCTGGCACCGACTCCTCATCGAGGAAAAAGAAACAGTTCTGCCTATTTGCCGTTGGTCGTGCAGGAGATTGCCGCACTGCGTAATATTTCTACGGAAGAAGTAGAGCAAGTAACTTATGACAATGCCATGCGGTTTTATGGGTTACAATAGATTTTATGGTATGGTGTTGTGATGAGTGATCATTGGAAAGAAAGGATAGATTATAATTAAGAATTACCGATGCATATGAGATGAATGTGTCGCACTATTTATAGATTTGATAAATATTGACAAAGAGGAAAATATTATGGCTACATTAGGAAATCCTCAGGAGACCATCGCGGTTCTTCAAAGATACGGATTCAATATTCAAAAAAAATATGGGCAGAATTTTCTGATTGATACCCATGTGCTGGATAAGATCATCGACGCTGCGGACATTGGACCGGAAGACTTTGTGCTGGAAATCGGACCAGGTATCGGGACTATGACACAATATCTGGCGGAATCAGCGCGAGAAGTGGTGGCGGTGGAAATCGACCGGCATCTGATTCCGATTCTGGAAGATACTCTTTCTGCCTATAAAAATGTAACAATCATCAATGATGATATTTTGAAAGTAGACATTTCAAAATTAGTGGAAGAAAGAAATGAAGGTCGTCCCGTTAAGGTGGTGGCGAATCTTCCTTATTACATTACGACGCCGATTATCATGGGATTGTTTGAGAGCAATGTACCTCTTTCATCTATCACGATTATGGTGCAGAAGGAAGTGGCGCAGAGAATGCAGACTGGTCCGGGTTCCAAGGATTATGGGGCGCTTTCTCTGGCCGTTCAATATTATGCAGAGCCTTGTCTGATTGCAAATGTGCCACCAAACTGTTTTATCCCCAGACCGACAGTAGGGTCTGCAGTCATCCGTCTGACCCGCCATGAAAAAAATCCGGTGGAAGTCAAAGACCCTATCTTCATGTTTCAACTCATTCGCGCGTCTTTTAATCAGCGTAGAAAGACCCTGCAAAATGGACTGCATAACTCCAGTGAACTGCAGATTTCCAAGGAAAAGGTAGTCGAAGCACTCGAACAGATGGGATTACCAGCCACAGTGCGTGGAGAAAAACTTGATTTGGTGCAGTTTGCGCAGTTGGCGGATTTGTTATCGGAAACGATGAATATCGAGTATTGATAAAGGATAAATGATAAGTCATAAATCATATTTTTGCATAATCCTATGATAACGAGAATACATTTATGAAAAAAGGAGTGTCATGGGTCGTGCTGTAGACGAATATGCTATGGACTACTTGGGTTACAGCGTGGCCGATTACGTGATTTTATGGCGGAATATCATAGAATACTCTCTTATTTATATCGATATGACTATAAAGATAAAATAGACTGTAAAGGATTTGTCAAAGCGGAGCAGAGAAGAAATGGACTGAAACTCACCTTGCAGATTGATGATGAGCGGTTGATGGAAGAGATAAATCTTACTCTTTATTTTTATGAAAAGAAGGGCGAGACCTGGGAAATGCAGCGGCTGGCCACATTGCAATCCAGTCGTCATCGGGAAGAAATGTCATCTTTTTATCCAATCGAACAACTCTCTGATGGATTCGACATTCGAACAAAATATGGTGTTATTTTGTTTTATCAGAAATCTCTGTATTATGGCAGTGTATGGATTGGGGATGAAATCCCAATTGATGATTTACTGCGCCAGATGAATGCCGGGATGGATGTGATTTCAGAAGAAAAAAAGGAAAGCAGTCAGTCTTTCGGTGGGGAAGGGAAGAAAAATATATTTTTAAATAAAAAAGCAAAGATAAAGAATGATGAGCTTACAGATAAAAAAAATGAGAGAGATATTTTCTCAGATGAAGAATCAAAGGCAGATATGTCTACAGAAAGAAGAGATGAAAACGATGTATTCTCAGATGAGAAATCAAAAGTGAAGCTTGATGAATTTGATGAAGGAGAAAGTAGAAGTTCTATATCTATGAGGAAGGAATCAAAGGTCGATGTTTCTTCTGATGAAGAAAATGAAGCAAATGTATTTATAGGAAAAAATGCGACAGAGAAAGAAGATTCTGATTTGGAATCATTGCATAATCTGGTGAACAATGTGAAAACAGACCTGCCTGTGAAGCCGGAATCAGATTATTTTGTGGATATAGAAGAAGATCTGGGGAACAAAGTGAAATCAACGGAGCGAATAACCGGCAATATTGTGGATAAGTCCAAAAAAAAACAGGTTATATCCACAAAATTGAGGGATTCCATGCAGGAAATGTGGATAAAAACTTCAAAAAAAGCCAAACCTGTGGATAACATTTTCAATTCTACATTCCGAGAAGGCTACCAGATAACGGTAGATCAGATGAAGGGCATTTGTCCTAATGCCGATTTACTTCGAGATAATCAATTCCTTGTGAACGGATACAAGGTATATCATCATTTGCTGGCTGGCAAAGTGATGTACGCGGGAGAAGAAAGATATTGTATCGGCGTGCCGGGAATCTATGAGAACCGCGAACGATATATGGCTCAGATTTACCAGTTTCCGGTATTTTTATCGATGACAGAAAATCGGATTAAAACGGGAGGATTTGGATACTGGCTTCATCTGCTGTAAAGATGTGCATCTGGTTTGTTGGTACTATTCTAGGGTTGCATTGCTTTCACAATGATTTGTATTATGGATGGACGTATGGATAAAGGGGAAACAGGAAGATGAGAAAATATACAGAAGACGAAAAATTTATGAAAGAAGCCATTCGTCAGGCGAAAAAAGCAGAAGCCATCGGTGATGTGCCGATTGGCTGTGTTATCGTCAGCGATGGGAAAATCATTGCCCGGGGATATAACAAACGAAATAAAAACAAAACTGTCCTTGCTCACGCGGAACTCCTGGCTATGAGTAAGGCCTGTAAAAAGGCTGGCGACTGGCGATTGGAAGAATGTACCATGTATATCACATTGGAGCCTTGCCAGATGTGCGCGGGAGCCATCGTGCAGGCGAGAATCCCACGCGTGGTCATCGGAAGCATGAATCCAAAGGCGGGTTGTGCCGGTTCTGTACTGAATCTCTTGGAGATGAAGGAATTTAATCATCAGGTAGATGTGACGAGAGGGGTTTTGGAAGAAGAATGCTCGGAGATGCTCTCTGCATTTTTTCGAAATCTCAGAAAGAATAAAAAAGCTGCTGATGCGTAGAAAACATCGGCAGCTTTTGTTGTTACAGAAAAATAATCTGACATTTAGAATTATCTGGTCATCCAGCCATAGTCATTTGCTACAGGTTAATTTGGCTATTGACAGATAATTTAAAATCATTTATACTGGATTATGCCGTGCAGCTGGGGAATTAGCGGTGTCCTGTACCTGCAATCCGCTATAGCAGGAGTGATGGCTGGCCCCGGGTGTTCTGTGGATGGAGCAGCCCTTTATAAGTGGTGATGACAATTGGGTCTCGCGCAACGGGGACCTTCGAACCGTGTCAGGTCGGGAACGAAGCAGCACTAAGGAGTCATCCTTGTGTGCCGTGAGGGTGCCTGGTTCGAGCTAACTGTAGAGGTAACGTCTGTTGACAGTCATTCAAAGCCAACCGCACGGCAAAAGATTTATTTGTCAGATATGATTTTAATTTTAAAGATAAGATATGGAAAACCGCTGTTTTCGGTAAGAAGACAGCGGTTTGTTTTTTTATAATGTACCCATAAGTGAGGACATTATAGCTTTTTAGTTTCCTTTGATTCTGGACACGTAATTTATCTGAATTTAACGATAGTCTTATCAACAGCATTTCATACAAATTATGTAGTCTCAAGATGCGCCAGTTTTCGCCAGGTTCCCTGATGGTAGCGAATAACAAAACTGGTGACGCGGAAGATCCAGTCGACGACCATGCCGATCCAGACTCCAATCGCACCGTAACCCATTTGTTGTCCGAGTATGATACTCAAACCGATTCGGAATACGCACATGGAAAAGATGGAGATTCCCATGGTGAACCTTACGTCATTGCAGGCACGCAGCATATTTGGAAACGTAAAGGACATCGGCCAGAGCAATATGGCAAAGCCGTCATGAATGCGTACGAGAGTGCAGGCCAGGTCTGTAGTTTCCGCACTGAGACCGTAGAGGGACAGCATCGGGTTTAAAAAAAGCAGGATGGAGCCACAGAAAAACAGAGTGAAGCCGTAGGTATATAAGATCAGTTTCCAGGTATAATGCCGGATCTGATATTCATCCTTAGCACCCACGCAGCGGCCGATTACTGTGATCATAGCCAGGTTCATGGCCTGACCGCCGATGACCCCCATGAGATCGAGGCTGTTGGCGACGCCATTTGCCGCGATCTGGATGGTTCCAAAACCGGAGATGATGCTGACGACTACAACACGACCCAGCTGGAAAATGCCATTTTCGATGCCACTGGGAATACCGATAAAGTATATACGGCGAATCATGGCAAAGTCAAAATGAAATTTGCCAGGATTGATGTGAACTTCCAGTTCAGGGTTACGTAATAAAATGTATAGAGTGACCGCGGCGAAGATCCTGGAGATTAAGGAAGGAATTGCCACCCCGACAACACCGGCGTGAAGGACGAAGATTCCAATGGCATTGCCGACCACATTAATGATATTCATGATAACAGATACTTTCAGAGTGATATCTGTTTTATTGATGACCCGGAATATGGCTGCGGAGGCATTATATACGGCCAAAAAAGGGTAAGAAAATGCCGAGATTATCATATAAAGTGATGCTGCATCAAATACATCCTGCTCAATGCTGCCAAAAAACAGGCGGATGATAGAGCGGTTGCATGTGATGACAAGAATCGTTGCAATCACAGTGATCAGCAGGGAAGAGACGATCAGCTGCATGACAGAGTGGCAGGCCTCGTCTCTTTTCTTCGCTCCCAGGAACTGGGAAGATACGACGGCACCTCCCGTTGCCAGTGCCGTAAGTACGGCAATTACCAGATTATTAAACATGTCTATCAGTGAAACACCGGATACCGCCGCCTCGCCTGCATTGGATATCATCATGGTATCAGCCATACTGACAGTGACTGCCAGGGCTTACTCAAAGACCAGCGGCAGGATTAAAATAAACAGGTCATGATTGGAAAACAGCCAGTTTACAGATTGTTTTTCTTTTGTATTTCTCATAAAAATTCCCCCTAATTATTGCA
This sequence comes from Clostridiales bacterium, assembly GCA_021202175.1. Lineage (GTDB taxonomy): Bacteria > Bacillota > Clostridia > Lachnospirales > Lachnospiraceae > Anaerobutyricum. The sequence continues at coordinate 7,594 of JAJQDO010000166.1, forward strand.
CAAGAAATTATAACATTCACAATTATTTTTTCAAGACCTATTCTGTACAATAAAAATGTTGATTTATTTTGGAGAATTGTGACAAATTACGATGTTATTAATATGAATGTTGCTTTCTGAAAACGAACAAGAAACTAATTTTATTATATTAAATAGAATATATTATTTATTTAAAGTATAATTTTTGGCTGTACATAGAATGTATGTTTGATATAATTGACATGGGTGCCACCGTACACAGTAGGCGGTTAGTCTTCTACGGAGGACAGTGACCTCCGATTACATAGAAATCTATCATTCGGTCTTGAATACTCGATTGGAAAGAGTGACAAGACACAAAAATAACCGCTCTCTGTCTGACAAACTTGGCGGTTATTTTTAGCTAAATAAAACAGACCAACCGTCTTACTGGCGGCACTCTTTCTTTTTCTTATAATATTATTTCATCATATGTCTGTCAATTTCATTTTTAAAAAGGTTAGAATAATCTTGAATGAGAATACGTCCATTAGAAATAAGTATGTGTTTATATGTTCTGGAAAAATGTCGCATTTTATATCCCTCATTCGTTTATTATATGAAAATATAAAGTTACTGGTACAGCATTTTCATTGCTATTTGTTCCGTCAATCGGAGGTGACGGTTCTTCCAAAATGGATGATAAATCATTTATCATTTGTTCCGCTAATATTAAGGCGACGGAATGGATGATTAACACGCGAAAGGGGTGATGTGTATGGAGCAGGACAAATGGATAGAGACACTATACCTACAATATAGTACGGATATCTTTCGATTTTTGCTTTCTATGCTTCATGACTGGCATAAGTCAGAGGATTTGATGCAGGAAGTATTTCTCAAGGTATGGCAGAAACATCCGAAATTTCGAGATGACAGAGCCCAAAGGATTTGGTTATTTAAAGTGGCAAGGAATCTGGCTATTGATGAACTACGGCATAAACAACGGGAAATGCCTGAGATACCTGAAGATATACCACAAAATGATTCGCGTAGCCAGAATTCCATTTTAAGCGTAACAGAATTGTTATGTATGATTGATACGCTGGAAGAACCGAATCGCGAAATTGTGCGTCTGAAACTTTTGGGACAATTGTCTCATCGAGAGATTGCGAAGATGCTGCATCGTTCCGAACATAGTGTCAAAAAACGTTACGAGAGATCGATTTACAATTTAAGGAAAATGTTTGAGGAGGAAAAGAGATGACCAATTTAGAATTTGAAAATATGGCAATGAGCACAGTGCAGAATATTTCCGGGCCTGAGGTATCCTTTGCGGAATTGAAAAAGAAAAAAGAAACGAGAAAACGGAAAGTTTTCTATACATTTTCAGGTTTCAAAAGTAGACGATTTGTAATCGCTATGATTGCTGTGTTAGTCTTTACTGTTTCGGGACTATCGCTTTATGCAGGGCAGATCAGCTATGGGATGTGGGCATTTTACGAATCATCTTCGACTTATATCTCAAAATATGACATAAGACTTCCACAAGAAATGGGAGATGCCACGATGAGTGATGAGACACAGTGGTTGAAGATCGTACCTCATGGGGATTCATGGATGGAAGCATTGTTTAATCCGTTATATACTGTGGCGAGCGTTACTTATTATGAGAATGCGGAAAGTTATTGTGACATAGATATCGGGTCAACAAAAAATGAGTATTGGAAAACATATTTTTCGTATGATGAAGAAGAAAAATGGAATCCTGTGGATAAAAAAGAGGGAGAGAATAGTCGTCATTATGGAGAGATACAGACAATAGAATATGAAAAAGTTAAATTATATTGGGCCCGATTAACGATGGAAGGAGAAGCCTATGAAAATGGTGCGGTTTCTGATATCGTGGTGACATGGGTTGATGAAGGGAGAGAAATATGCATTTCTTTATGTGTTTCAAACACGACAAATTCTGAGACAGCTATCGATTTGGCCAGAGAAATTATCAATTTGAATCAGTAAATGATTATAGCAAACACCTTTTCTCAAGCACTATAGTTCTGGGTGGCTGACGAAAGAATACAAAAA
>JAJQDO010000152.1 GCA_021202175.1 Clostridiales bacterium
CTAGCGCCCCTTGGTGGCGATCGCCGCATAGGCAGCGGTCAGTTCCAGATTCGTGACACCGTCGGTGATGCCGCCCAGACAAAGAGCCTGGGTCACATCGGTTTCCACGGTGCCACTGGATGTCGTTCGGTCGCTGACCAGGGTGGTAAACCCCAGCTTTAACAGGTAGTCATATCCCACCTGCGGCGTAATCTCCGTCAGGGCTTTTACCGCGACAATATTGTTGGATTCAATAATGGCGTCACGTATCGTGGTCAGCCCATGATATTCATCCGGATTGGAGTTGGTGACTTCATCTCCGTCCTCATATTCATAAGGTGCATCATCGAATACGGTGGCCAGTGTCATCCCTCCGGTATCCAGAGCAGGGGCATAGGTTGACAGGATCTTAAAAGTGGAGCCGGGCTGCCTTGTAAGAGAAGTGGCACGGTTCAGTGCCAGATTATCTTGTTTTTCGCCCCGGCCGCCGACAAGAACCTTCACTTCTCCGGTGCTCTGGTCGATCAGTGAATAGGAAAGCTGCGGTTCCAGGGCATAACGGATCTCTTCGCTTTCCACCGAGTCCGTATCATCCAGCATGGCCTTTTTAAACTTCCTGACGGCCTTTTTCATCTTCTTTTTGGTCGAGTAGATAGTATTGTAATCCGAGTTTCCGGTCTGCTCCCGATAATAATCCCGGACATCCCGCTCTGTATAAGAGGTGGATGTGCCATCCGCATGAGTGATGGTCAGATCATATTCCAGAGAATATTCCGTATCAACCGGATAATTACTCTCATCATTGATGACAGAATCCGCTATATTCTGAAGCTCGGTCGACTGGGTGGAGTTAATGCGCAGTCCGCCCCGGTATACGAGCTCATAGGCCTGTGTCTGGGTGTAACCGTACTGTTCTTCCAGATCCTCCACGACCTGTGTGATCAGAGCGTCCGTAAAATAGGAGTAAACTGCCTGCTGATCCTGGTTCGTCTGGTTTTGAGAGATACGGGAATACACATCGTCATTTAATGCATCATTATATTCTTCACTGCTGATGTAATTCAGCTTGTACATTTTTTTCAGGATAATGACCTGCCGTGCCTGATTTTCTTCCGGGTGGTCTACCGGATTCAGTTTTGACGGATTCTTGGTAATACTGGCAAGCACGGCACATTCGGAAAGCGTCAGTTCGCTGGCCGATTTGCCAAAATAGTAATTGGCAGCGGCTTCCACACCCAGAGTTCCCTTTCCGAGATTGATCGTGTTCAGATAATTGGTCAGAATCTCTTCCTTGGAATACTGTTTTTCTGCTTCTATGGCCAGATATTGTTCCTGAATCTTGCGCTTGACCTTGGCGATAAAATTCGTCTCTCCGCCCACATCAAAGGTTATATTTATAATCAGCTGCTGCGTGAGAGTGCTGGCTCCTTCTGTGGCAGCACCGTTAAACAGTGCGGTGATCCCCGCACGGATGATGCCCTTTAGGTCGACACCGTTATGTTCGTAAAAACGTTCATCTTCGATGGCGATAAAGGCATATTTCAGATTAGAAGGGATATCGTCTGACTCAATGATGATTCGATTGGATGAATAATCACTGAGGACTTGTACCTGTTCCCCACTGTCGTCATAGATGATGGTAGCTGAATAGTTCGGTTCCAGGCTGGATGTTACCGGAACGGTTTCCAGGATCCCCTGGATGGAACCATATAAAAAACCGCCCCCGGCTACAACGACAACAAGGACAAGCAACAGGAAAACCCTGATCGCAAGCAGGGAAAATGAACTGCGCATCCGTTTGTGCTTTGAATGAAGTTGTATCCTTTTCTTTTGTATGGATGTCTTATTATATTGCATATAAACTCCCTGAAGATATAGTGAAAGTAAAGTTACTGTGCACTATAAATATCGGATGAAAAGGTTATCTTACCGGCACGATCTCAATCCAGTATCCGTCTGGGTCATTGATGAAATAAATGCCCATGGACGGATTCTCAAAACAGATACAACCCATCTTTTCATGCCTTTCATGAAAGGCGTCGTATTCATCCGTCAAAAAAGCGAGATGGAATTCTTCGTCTCCCAGGTTATAAGGTTCCTCGCGGTCCCGCAGCCATGTGAGCTCCAGGCGGAAGCCGGTGCGGCCGTCTCCCAGATAGGAGATCTTGTAGCTGCCATCTGCTGCATTCTTTTCACGAACCACCGAGAGACCGATGGCTTCTTTATAAAATGCAATGCTTTTTTCCAGGTCCAGAACGTTAAAATTAAAATGGTTAAATTCAATCATGATCAGCATCCTCCTTTATTGTTTTTAAAATATGGTTCGTCGATATGTGAAAAGGCGCATCTTGTCAGAAATCGGAACGAAAATATTCGATTTCTGTTCTTTCTTCTGTATCATAACATATTTTGAAAATAAGAGCAACAAAGGAGAGTTTCTCACATTTTTTCCTTTACAAACGGCGGAAAGAATATATAATAATATCCAGGGAAATTTTTCATTTTTATGGAAAGGACTGCTATCGTAAACGATACAGATAGCGCGAAAGAGGAAAGAGGGAGAGATATGAAGAGAGGACGATATGTACTGGCGACGATGCTTTTGCTTTTCGCAGTGATGTTTTTATGCGGGCAGAAGCTGGAAACGCAGGCGGCGAGTAAGTATACGATTTATGTGAATCGCAAAACGAACATCGTAAATGTTGTGAATTCGAAAACCGGCAAGGTGGTGCGGGCCATGTACTGCTCCACGGGAAAGAATTATTCTACCATCAGCGGCACCTATAACACGGTGAGCAAGATGCGGTGGCATGCGCTGTACGGAGGAGTGTACGGGCAGTATTGTACCAGGATTCATGGCTCTTACCTGTTCCATTCCGTATATTATTACAGCATGAATAAGAATAAGATGTCCACGGTAGAGTACAATAAGCTGGGTACCCAGGCTTCTGCCGGATGCGTGCGGCTTGCGGTGGTGGACGCGAAGTGGATTTACGACAACTGCAGTGTCGGCACGAAGGTAGTCATCGGAGAGTCGAGGAAGCTGCAGAAACCGTCGAGAAAAGTGAAGGTCTCGACGACGAGCAAGACGGGATGGGATCCAACCGACCCTGATCCGGCGAATCCTTACTATCCGACCATCAAGCTGAAGAAGTCCGCTTCTAAAAAAATCGCTTATGGCAGCAAGGTGACGAAGGCGAGTCTGAAAAAATTGATCAAGGTGACGTCGCGCACTACTTCGTCTTCCACATTGAAAAAATGTGTGAAGGTGACGGGCAAGATCAATACAAAGAAACCAGGTAAATACAAGATTACTTACACGGTGACAGATCCAAAGACGCTCCTCACGAAGTCTTTGACGGTGACTTTTAAAGTAAAAAAGAAACCGGCGGCTGACACCACAACGGAGATGACGACCGAAGCTTCTGCGGAAACGACGACAGAAGAATGATCGGAGTGTATGACGACAGAGGAATGTTCGAAATCGTCAGTAGAACAGGTAGTTACCGTTCACGCATGGGTGTGAACGGTGAAAAATAGATCACAATTGTTCGCACTTAGGGGTGAACGGTGAAGGAGAGGTAATTACTGTCTGCGCGGGGCGTGAACAGTAAAGATAGATGTGCAATCATGCAGGAGGAAGAAAGAATGGCAGCACCTTATAACCACAGAGCCATAGAAGAGAAATGGCGGAAGAACTGGGAAGAACATCCCGTAAATGTCAATGACGGAAAGAAACCGAAGTATTATTGCCTCGATATGTTTCCCTATCCTTCGGGAAGCGGACTTCATGTCGGACACTGGAGAGGCTATGTGATCAGCGACGTCTGGAGCCGTTACAAGATGCTTCAGGGATACTATCTGATTCATCCGATGGGATGGGACGCTTTTGGCCTTCCCGCTGAGAATTACGCGATCAAGATGGGAACCCATCCGCGGATCACGACAGAGGAGAATATAAAAAATATCAAAAAGCAGATCAATCAGATTGCGGCTATTTACGATTGGGATATGGAAGTAAACACTACGGATCCGGATTTTTATAAGTGGACGCAGTGGATTTTTGTGAAAATGTTTAAAGAAGGACTGGCCTATGAGAAAGAGATGCCGATCAACTGGTGTCCGTCTTGTAAGACCGGCCTTGCCAATGAGGAAGTCGTCAACGGATGCTGTGAGCGCTGTGGTTCGCCTGTTACGAAGAAGAATCTGAAGCAGGGGATGCTGCGCATCACGAAGTATGCCGACCGGCTGTTAGCTGATCTTGATAAACTGGACTGGCCGGAAAAGGTAAAGAAGATGCAGACCGAGTGGATCGGAAAGAGCTACGGTGCCGAAGTCGATTTCCAGATCGATGGGCGGGAGGAAAAGATTACGGTTTATACTACCAGACCGGATACCCTTTACGGCGCGACCTTCATGGTATTGGCTCCGGAACACGCCCTTGCCCACAGCCTGGCGACAGAGGAGACGAAGGAAGCAGTGGAGAAATACATTTTTGATTCCAGCATGCGTTCCAACGTCGATCGTATGCAGGATAAGGAAAAGACGGGTGTCTTCACCGGCTCTTATGCCATCAATCCGTTAAATAATGCCAGGATACCGATCTGGCTGTCGGATTATGTTCTTGCTGATTATGGTACAGGAGCCATCATGTGCGTTCCTGCCCATGATGACCGTGACTTTGAGTTCGCGAAAAAGTTTGATATTCCGATCGTTCAGGTTATCGCCAAGGACGGGGTCGAGATAGAAAATATGACGGAAGCCTACACAGCGGCTTCCGGAACGATGATTAATTCCGGTGAGTGGAATGGCATGGAATCTGCTGTGTTGAAACAGGAAGCACCACTGATCATCGAGGAAAAAGGCTTTGGTAAAAAGACCGTAAATTACAAGCTGCGTGACTGGGTATTTTCCCGTCAGCGTTACTGGGGTGAGCCGATTCCAATCGTGCACTGCCCGAAATGCGGCGCCGTGCCGGTGCCGGAGGAAGAACTGCCATTGCTGCTCCCGGATGTGGAGAGATATCAGCCGACAGGAACCGGGGAATCGCCTCTGGCAGATATCGATGAGTGGGTGAACACTACCTGTCCGTGCTGTGGCGCTCCGGCGAAGCGGGAGACGAATACCATGCCGCAGTGGGCCGGATCCTCCTGGTATTTCCTTCGCTATGTGGACAACAAGAACGACAAAGAGTTAGTCAGCAAACAGAAAGCTCATGATCTGCTGCCGGTCGATATGTATATCGGCGGTGTGGAGCATGCGGTTTTGCACCTGCTCTACTCCAGATTCTATACCAAGTTTTTATACGACATCGGCGTGATCGATTTTGACGAGCCGTTTACGAAGCTGTTTAATCAGGGGATGATCACTGGAAAGAACGGCATTAAGATGAGTAAGTCCAAGGGAAATGTCGTATCTCCGGATGATCTGGTAAGAGATTACGGTTGCGATTCCCTGCGTCTTTATGAACTGTTCGTAGGACCGCCGGAACTGGATTCTGAGTGGGATGACAAGGGTGTCGATGGCGTATATCGTTTCCTGAACCGTTTCTGGAAGATGGCTATGGATAATAAGGACAAAGACGTAGCGGAGACAGCTGCTCTGCGCAAGGTTCGCCATAAGCTGGTCTACGACATCACCACCCGTCTGGAATCCTTCAGTCTGAATACCGTTGTCAGCGGTTTCATGGAATATAATAACAAGCTGCTGGAATTTAGCAAAAAAGGCGGCATAGATAAAGAGACATTGGAAACGTACACGATCTTGCTGGCACCATTTGCCCCGCATATCGCGGAAGAGTTATGGCAGCAGTTCGGACACACGGATTCGGTATTTGACCAGAGATGGCCGGAGTATGATGAGGAAGCCCTGAAAGAGGATGAGATCGTGATTCCGGTGCAGGTAAACGGCAAGACCCGCGTGACGATCGCTATCACCTCGGATGCCGCCAAAGATGACGTACTTGCCATGGCAAAGGAAGCCCTTGGCAAGAAGCTGACCGGAACGGTCCGCAAGGAGATTTACGTGCCGGGCAAGATTGTAAATATCGTGGCGAAATAAACGATCCAAAAGGTTACTGCTTACGGTCTATGTGTGAACAGCAATCGCGAGAGGTCATTAGTGGAATATGTCGTAGCATGCAGCATAGAAGATGTACTGTAATATATAACAGTGGGATCAATGTGCCACAGGTAAATGTATAGGTGAATGCATCATAAGAGAGAAACCGTATCCGGCAAAAGTACGGTTTCTCTTTTCCTATCATAACAGTAATGATGAAGAATTTGAAACTTTAAAATATGTCAGATGAAATCTGACAAACGATGAAGCATATTATGAAAGATGGAGTGACACTCGTAGATTGATTATTACCTGATGATCATGCAGAAGGGAGGAAGGGATACATTTTATGGATATTATGACATATACAGGGATTTTTATGGACCCGCTTGATCCCAAACCAGATCAGATTGTGATAGAGGATATCGCCCATGCATTGTCTATGATTAGCCGGGCAAATGGACATTTCCCGGAAGTTCATACGGTAGCACAGCATTGTATCGAATGTTATAATGAAGCGAAAGCAAGAAATCTTCCGCAGCAGCTGCAGTTGTTTTGTCTGCTTCATGATGGAGCGGAGGCATATCTGGGAGATTTCATTCATCCGGTGAAGGCGAGGATGGCGGGATATAAAGAGACGGAAGAGCGGTTGCTTGCTATGATTTATGAGAAATTTGCCGGGCGAGTTCCCTCAGAAGAGGAAGAGGCTATGGTCAAAGAGATTGACAAGACGTTATTATATTTTGAGTTTCTACATTACATGGGAGTGGGAACCGGTGAACCGGGACAGGGACTTAGAAGTGTCCCAGAGTTTAAAGAAATGCCCAGACAGGAAGTGGAGAAAAAATTCCTGGAGATCTACAGGAGGATGAGTTTTTGAGAACTTTTAATATAACTGGAAGATGTATACCATCCAGACATTATATGGTAAATATTGAAGAGAAGCTGACACAGATTAAACTTATGGTTGACCAGGGTAAATATTTTGTGATCAATCGTGCGAGGCAGTATGGAAAAACAACAACACTGGGATGCCTTGTTGATGTGCTAAAAAAAGAATATATTGTAGTTTCACTAGATTTTCAAAAGTTGAGTTATGCTGATTTTGCTGATGAAAAAAGATTCTCCGTTTCCTTTGTGAAACTGTTTTTGCGGGCAATAAAGAATAGACGGGATGTAATAAAAAGTTTGGATGATAACATCGTAGAGTCACTACAAAAGTCAGTCGATATGGGTACCCTTGAAACTCTGGGACAGATGTTTGATTTTTTTAGCGAGATATGCGAAACAGCGGACAAACCGATTGTCCTGATGATTGATGAAGTGGACAGTGCTTCCAATAACCAGATTTTTATGGATTTTTTGGCGCAGCTTCGAGGATATTATCTTGATTATGATCAAATAGCAACCTTTCATTCTGTCATTTTAGCAGGAGTGTATGACATAAGAAATCTGAAATTAAAGATACGGCCAGAGGAAGAACACCGCTTTAATAGCCCATGGAATATTGCAGAATCTTTCGATATTGACATGAGTTTTTCATCTGACGGGATTGCAGGAATGCTTTCTGATTATGAAGAGGATCACCAGACTGGTATGAACGTAACACAAATGGCCGGATACATTTATGATTATACTTCCGGGTATCCGTTCCTTATCTCCTACATCTGTAAGATTCTGGATGGTATGCTAACATTAGATAAAAAACAGGAATTTGAAATATGGTCTAAAAGAGGGATTGCCGAAGCTGTGGGAATCATTTTAAGAGAGCGTTCTACCCTGTTTGACAGTCTAAAGCGTCAACTTGACGAACATCAGGAAATGTGTGATATGTTAAGAAATATGTTGTTTCAGGGAAATCGTTATTCATATAATTTATATAACGAGGCAATTAATCTTGGCAGTATGTTTGGTTATATGAAAAATTGTAATGGTAGTGTTGCGGTTTCTAACAGAATATTTGAGATGTGGCTCTATAATCTGTTCCTTTCGGAAGATGAACTGGAGGATGTTATGTATGATGAAGCGCAGAGTTCTTATAATCAGTTCATCAAAAATGGTTCGCTCGATATGGAGTTGGTGCTTCAGAAATTTGTTGCGCATTATACAGATATATATGGACAAAATGACGAGAAGTTTTTGGAAAAATATGGGCGCAAACTGTTTTTGCTTTATTTAAAACCAATCATCAATGGAATTGGACACTATTATATAGAATCTGAAACACGAGATAGGGATCGTACAGATGTGATTATTGATTATCTGGGACAGCAATTTGTCGTCGAGATGAAGATCTGGAGAGGAGCGAAATATTATGCCGAAGGTAAGCGGCAGCTTGCAGATTATCTGAATCAATATCATTTAGAAAAAGGATATCTTTTGATTTTCAGTTTTAATAAAAATAAGTCTATTGGCGTTAAACGGATAGAATATGAAGATAAACTGATTGTCGAAGCGATGGTATAAAAATGCACTGTGATAGCAAATATTTTTTCATAAACAATATTTTTTTTGAGAAATAGAAACACATAAATGAATGGGGTAAATGCAGAAAATGTAAAAAAGTGGTTGCCAAAGCAACCGCTTTTTTGTTTCACAGGAAATTTTGTTCCTGTAAAACAAAAAACTCGGCTATGGCTTTTCATATTATTTCGCCCGCTGCAGCAGAGCTTCCCAGCGACGGTCGACTTCTGCCTGGATGTCCGCGATGAGGTCTTCTTTGCCCGGGTTGAAGAGGTGTTTGAACCGCCCCTGTGGCCGCAGAAAGTCTTCAATCGGAAGCTTCTTTTTCGGCACGTAGTTGACGATCCATTCGCCGTCAATGACCTCAAACAAAGGCCAGAAACAGGTATCAACAGCCAGTTTGCAGATGTTCAGAATATCTGCGGTCTCATAACGCCATCCTCGCGGACACGGAGCCAGTACATTTAGGAAAGCGGCACCTGGTGTGTAGATGGCCTTCTCGGACTTGATATGCATGTCTTTGAAATTCTGCACGAAGGTTGTCTGCGCCACGTAAGGAATATTGTGGGCGGCGATAACCTGTGCCAGGTCTTTACGGTTCTGTGGCTTACCGTTGGACTCACTGCCGACAGGAGTTGTGGTGGTGTCAGCGTAAAGCGGGGTGGCAGAGGAACACTGGATTCCAGTGTTCATGTATGCTTCATTATCGTAGCAAACGTAAACCATGTCATGATTTCTTTCCATTGCGCCAGACAGAGATTGGAAACCGATATCGTATGTACCGCCGTCACCGCCAAAGGCGATGAATTTATGTGTGTTTTTTACTTTACCCTTTTTCTTCAGGGCACGGTAGGCAGTCTCCACGCCGCTGCAGGTCGCGCCCGCATTTTCAAAAGCGTCATGGATGAAGGAATCTTTCCATGCCGTATAAGGATACATGAAGGAAGAAACCTCCAGACAGCTGGTAGCGCAGGTGATCACGGACTCGTCTCCGACATGAAGTCCGCGCAGGACATTTCTTCCGCCGATGGTAGCACCGCAGCCGGCACCCAGCCGATGG
>JAJQDO010000265.1 GCA_021202175.1 Clostridiales bacterium
ACTACTGCTTACTCAATTCGCCCCAGCATAGCTGGGGGATTGGGGTTTTCATTCATCGCCCCGTGAATCAGTAACGTGATTCCGAAAGTATATCGAAATAGCGCCATGAGATTAAGGATATACACCTCAGCGCTGTTACGCAGTACAACCAGAAATCCTGCGATAAACAGCATACACGGCAGCGCTGCTAAAAAATGCAACAATAAATCCTCCGAGGATATCACTCGGATAATGTACTCCCACATACATCCTGGAAAATGCGATCAGCGTCGCCAGGATCAAGGAAGGAATCCCCCATTTTCGCGGCAGCGGTTTCCACAGAATCAGTGCACAGGCAAAGGAGGCACAGGTATGCCCCGAAGGAAATGAATAGTCAGCCGGTTTATCAATCAGTGGAATAATGTCCGCGCATATATCATAAGGTCTGGGCCTGGCCACAAGGTTTTTCAAACATACATTTGTGATGAGCGCGCCGAGTCCCATGGAAAACAGTCCCAGGATTCCGGCAGTTCTCGTCTTTTTAAAAAACAGCAGCAAAACGGCCGCCGCAATCCAGAACCAGCCCCCATTTCCCAGAAAGGTGATTGTCTTCCAGATGGGCGTCCAGAAATCCTGCCTTATGTTATTTTGTATCCACAATAAAATCGAAATATCTATATTTTGTATCCAGGACATCACTTCGTCTCCTTTTCCACATCCTTCTCCCTATTATAGAAAAAGAGCATCGCTTTCGCAATACTCTTTTCTGTCATTTTTTGTGAAACCAATCGAATGATTGCAATGATGCAAGCGACAAAAACCTATTTTTTAAGAATCGAGCAAAGTATATGGTACTGTTTGAACTCAAATATATACAAAATATAGTGTTCAACAATTATAAATCGGGCTTTTGTCGGGCAAATCTTGTAATTAACTTATACAGCTCAAATAATCGCAATTCATTTATACAACTATGCAACTCGAATGATTACAATTCATTTACACAACTATACAACTCGAATGATTACAGTTTATTTATACAACTCAAATAAACGGAACTTGAAACTCCCTACCGGGCACGAATCCCACTGTGAAGCTCCTGCAAGGATTTCACCTCACTGTTTCCGTTGGCTTTGATCGCGTGAATCCCTTCCGCCGCTGCTCTGGCCGCCGCAGCCGTCGTGTAATATGGAATCTTCGCCTTGATGGCTGCTTTTCGCAGATAGCTGTCGTCATGAACGCTCTCTTTTCCTGCCGGCGAATTGACGACGATGTCAATCTTGCCGTTGGTAATCAGATCCAGGATGTTCGGGCGGCCTTCATAGAGTTTTTTCACCGGTTCCGAAGGTATCCCTTCCTGTTCCAGCAGCTGATGGGTGTGGTTCGTGGCCAGAAGGTGGAATCCATCTTCGGCAAAGCTTCTGGCAATCTCGACGATCTCTGCCTTGTCCTTGCGGTTAACGGAGATGAGAACAGTACCGGACAATGGTGGCTTCGCCTGTACGGCTTCCTGGGCCTTATAGAAGGCTTCGCCATAGGAAGGCGCGAGTCCCAAAACTTCGCCGGTGGAGCGCATTTCCGGTCCGAGAAGCGGATCAACCTCCTGGAACATGTTAAATGGAAAGGCTGCTTCCTTTACGCCATAATAAGGAATCTCCTGCTCGTGGAGTGCCGGAATCGGAGAAGGTTTCCCCGTCAGTTCTGCCGTGATAATCTCGGTGGCCAACGGCACCATACGGATATTGCAGACCTTTGATACGAGCGGCACGGTACGGGAAGCCCTCGGATTCGCTTCCAGCACAAAGACCTTATCATTCTCGATGGCATACTGCATGTTCATCAGACCTTTGACGTGCATTTCCTCGGCGATCTTTCTCGTGTATTCCTTGATGGTCTCCACATTTTTTTCCGAAATGTGCACGGAAGGCAGGACGCACGCGGAATCACCGGAATGAACGCCGGCTAACTCGATATGTTCCATCACCGCCGGTACATAGGCGTTGGTGCCGTCACTGATGGCGTCCGCTTCGCATTCCATGGCATGATTCAGGAACCGGTCGATGAGAATCGGACGGTCCGGCGTCACGCCGACAGCTGCTTTCATATATTCTCGCAGCATATCTTCATCGTAAACCACTTCCATACCGTGGCCGCCCAATACATAGGATGGGCGAACCATCACCGGATAGCCAATCTTCTCCGCAATGGCAAGCGCTTCTTCCACTGTGGCCGCCATGCCAGATTCCGGCATCGGAATCTCCAGCTTATCCATCATGTCGCGGAACAGATCTCTGTCCTCGGCCAAATCGATGACCGCTGGCGACGTGCCCAGAATCTTCACCCCGTTTTTCTCCAGATCTGCCGCCAGATTCAGCGGTGTCTGCCCGCCAAACTGGGCGATCACGCCGAGAGGTTTTTCTTTATGATAAATGCTCAAAACATCTTCCAATGTCAATGGCTCAAAATACAGCTTATCGGAGGTATCGTAGTCGGTGGAGACCGTTTCCGGATTACAGTTGACGATGATGGTCTCATACCCCATCTTCTTCAATGCCTTGGAAGCATGGACACAACAATAATCAAATTCGATACCCTGGCCGATCCGGTTCGAGCCGCCGCCAAGAATCATAATCTTCGGCCGATCGGTAGAGACCGGATTCTTGTCCGCCGCATTGTAGGTCGAATAATAATACGCGCTGTCCTGCGCGCCGCTGACGTGAACACCTTCCCAGGCTTCCTCCGCGCCAAGCGCCAGTCGCCGGTTGCGGATATCGTCCTCTGGAATCTCCAGAAGTTCGCTCAGATATTTATCAGAAAATCCGTCTTTCTTAGCCGTGATCAACATTTCATCAGTAGGAAGTCCTCCCTTGCAGGCAAGTAAAGCTTCTTCTTCCTCCACCAGTTCTTTCATCTGCTCGATAAAATATGTCTTCACTCTGGTGATCTCATAAATCTCTTCCACGGAAGCACCCTTGCGAAGAGCCTCATACATCACAAAATGTCTCTCGCTGGACGGCGTGATCAGAAGCTGCAGCAGTTCCTCCTTCGACAGGGTGTCGAAATTCTTCGCGTGGCCGAGGCCATAGCGACCATTTTCCAGACTGCGGATGGCTTTCTGGAAGGCTTCTTTATAAGTCTTTCCGATACTCATGACTTCGCCGACCGCGCGCATCTGTGTCCCCAGCTTATCCTCCACGCCTTTGAACTTCTCGAAAGCCCAGCGGGCAAACTTAATGACCACGTAATCGCCATCCGGCACGTATTTATCAAATGTACCATATTTTCCACAGGGGATATCCTTCAATGTCAGACCCGTGGCCAGCATGGCGGATACCAGAGCAATCGGGAAACCGGTTGCTTTTGAAGCAAGCGCTGAGGAACGGGACGTACGCGGATTAATCTCGATGACCACGATGCGGTCCGAAACCGGATCATGCGCGAACTGTACATTCGTTCCTCCGATGACCTGCACAGACTCCACGATCTTGTAAGCCTGCTCCTGCAGCCGTTTCTGACACTCCTCGGAAATCGTCAGCATCGGCGCCGAACAGAACGAATCTCCGGTATGTACGCCCATCGGATCGATATTCTCGATAAAGCAGACCGTGATCATATTTCCTTCCGCATCCCGGACAACCTCCAGTTCCAGCTCTTCCCAGCCCAGAACGGATTCCTCTACCAGAACCTGTCCCACCAGGCTGGCCTGCAGCCCTCTGGCCATAACCGTCTTCAACTCTTCCCGGTTATACACCAGACCGCCGCCAGCGCCGCCCATGGTATAGGCCGGGCGCAGAACGACCGGATATCCCAACTCTTCCGCAATCGCAAGGCCTTCCTCCACACTGTAGGCCACCTGGCTCCTGGCCATCTCGATACCGAGAGCATTCATCGCGTTTTTAAACTCGATCCGGTCCTCCCCACGCTCGATGGCATCCACCTGCACGCCGATAACCTGCACATGATACTTGTCCAGAATCCCTTTTTTATAAAGCTCCGCACATAAATTCAGCCCGGACTGTCCTCCCAGATTCGGCAGAAGCGCATCCGGACGCTCTTTGGCGATGATCTGTTCCATCCGCTCCACATTCAGCGGTTCAATATAGGTAACGTCGGCCGTCTCCGGGTCCGTCATAATCGTGGCCGGATTGGAATTCACCAGCACAATCTCATATCCCAGCTTGCGCAGCGCCTTACACGCCTGCGTGCCGGAATAATCAAATTCACAGGCCTGTCCGATCACAATCGGACCGGAGCCGATGATCAATACTTTATGGATATCTGTTCTTTTGGGCATAATAACATTTCCTCCTGGTTTTTAAATAAGCATCATGAATGAAACATCATGAAATAAGTGTCATGAATGCACCCGTTTTGCTGCATCCATTATGGCGAATAACATACAACAGGAAACGACAATCTGTCGTTTCCTCCGCATCTTACCTAACTTTATAAACTATTATACCTAAAAAATTGAAAACCACAAGTTATTTTGCTATCATTCTTGATTTTTTTCAGTATTTCCTTTTGAATATTTTTATTTTGAAGAATAATTTGGAATCGCCAGCAGCTCGCGTACTCTGCGCTGTAGATGCTGCTCTATGGCCACCAGATGGTCTTCCGGTCGATTCAGACTTGGATGGCGTTGGAAACGGAAACCAATCATACGCCGAAGCTGCTCTTTCTGTGTGGGTCCCATAACCTCCGCACACACTTCCTCGTAAGACAGGTAATAAGGATTCGACCGGGTCTTCGCATACTCATCCAGATGCAGGTAATCATCCCCCGCCGCAAAGCAAAACAGCGACAGTCCATGATCAAAAAGCGGTGCCGGCGCGATAATCTCACCGGTATGATTATCCCGGAGAATGCTAAAATTCCCAAAATGCCGATCTTCATTATAAATCAATGCATCGAAAACAAGCATGCTGCGAATCTGTTCAGAATATTCTTCTCCCAGATTATCATAATACTCCAGACAGGCAGCGATTCCTCCCTTTCGCACGATATGTCCAATCGGAATATATGCTGTGTCTACATCGGTAAAAAGTGCACATTTTGACCCCGTGATTCCCTTCCAATTCTCCAAGTCATAATGCACCGCATTCAGCTGCATGGTCTTTGCAATCTGCGAGGCATAATATTCACAATACGGTTCTCTCCCTGCATTCGAAGCACCGGACGTACCGCCCTTATAAAGATAAATCCCCTCATCCTCTATATAACGCCATGCTTTCGGCAGCATTCCTCCCGTAGTAAGTTCCGGCGACGTCGAAAACACCGGATGGCTCTGACCAGCACCGGTATAAGCTACCAAGGCCAAAATCTCAGAGAACCGGTTCTCATAAAGGTTATACTGCGAAAACTTCCCATCAAAGTTTGCAGGAACCACCCAATAGCTGTCATTCAAAGAAAGTCCCTTACAGACATCTATGATCCCTTTGGTATCATTACGGCTTAATCCCAGAGCTTTTAATATCTCATCTACAAAAGCGCGATTTTTGGGAATCACCCGGTGTTCCAGCCAGCGAACCACTCCCTCTCCGGTACATTCCATATCCAAAGGCAACAAATGAGCTTTCCCATCATTTATATATAAGATTTCAGCCACCAGACCAGCCAGACCTCTTTTTTCCATAGAGAAACGCATCAATTCTGTATCATAAAGACGCAAGCTGTATATACTTTTCCCGGTTTCCATGCTCTCACTCCTCTCTATGATCAAAATGCCCCCATAAATATGAACATCAACGATTTAGACTTCCCCTGGTCTTAGACTCTGGCAATGTAATAAAAGATGTGGTCAGGCGATTCTTCCATATCACCCACACATTTACATCATGCCTCCCTCGACGTCCAAGCAGTCTGTAGCCCTTATCCACATAATCCATATCGAGGAAGAAAATCGTATAGAAGAAAAATACCATCAGCGTCCAGCCGGAAGACATTACTGCATAATCCATTGTCACGGCCATCAACAATGCAACCCATATACCTATTGTTAAAACAGAAAATCTTTTTTTCAATGAATAACCTATAATCAGCACAAAGAAAACGGTAAAGAAAAAACCAACCGGATAAGAAAAGCGAAGCATTTCATTAAAAAACACATTATGTCCATTGTTCACTGTTGTATTTAACTCAGGCAGATATATCTTATACAAAGAAAAAGCATTCCCGATTCCCTCCGGATGACGCGTCAATAATCTTATCGTGGCATTCCAAATATAAGTTCTGCTTCCCAATGTGAGAATCTTGCGCTCCCCCGCAATCTTCATATATGCCGCCACACCGGCGCCAATTACCCCTCCGACAAATACTGGAATAATGATGGCCTTCATCCAGACTGCCAGTTTTTTAAAATTACGGATAAACATATCCAGGATAAAGGTAGCAAGAGTAATCCCTCCACCTACCAATGCTGTGTTCGTATGACAGACATATAAACAAGTCATCAAAACAGCAACCGTCAATCCAAAGGTCATCTTATACCTAAATTTGTTTCTGTGAACCAAAACAAAGGCCAGGCTTAGTAAAAGCATGAATGCATATTGAGATTTATGATAATAAATCCAATTGTACCTTTCTTCATGAATATTTGAACCAGGTAAGACCAATTCAAATTTAAAATTATACCAATATACCGAAATGTATTCTGTGAAAAAACAAATAATCAATCCTATAATATTCGAAATTAATATATTATAATTCGCAAAGGAAATCACATGGTGTTTCTCAAACCATTCCTGATTCTTCCCTGCCATCAGCAGAAGAAAGAATCCAAAACTGATCAGACAGTTAATTCCTTCCCAGATCCAATCAATGTGCCACATCATAATCCCATAAAACAGGAGGTATCCCAATAATGCAGCAAAAAATAAAATAATAAAATTATTATTTCCCTTATTAAATCTTTTGCCAAAAATAATAGTAATAACATAAAACAGTAAAAAAGCAACTGCCACTACGTTTACTAACATAATTTCCTGATAATATTGAAGATATTTGTACCCAGCTCGTGTCAAACTGATTGGTATATAAAGAGCAATGATCAACATAGCTTTTATTAAAATCGAATCGATAATATCTAAACCTTTTAATGCCTTCAACACATTCTTCCTCCCATAATCGGTATCTAATCTCATGTATTATATCACATGCTTTCGGATATGTCCAATCTATAAAATATATTACATTACGAAGGTTGCAGAAAAAGACTTTTGAATGGGTGAATGTTATCATCTCTTTTTTAAAATCTGTCTTGTCACCTGACAAATCATGTGCTATACTGCTATCAGTTTGTCACATATACCCTTATAAACACCTTTTGCCTTGCAAAAGCAAATAAAATGGGGACAAATATGAATCAAACAGCACAGAAAGGTTCATTTCGTCCGCATTATAAGGCCAACCATAAAAGGGGATAGAAAAACGAATATCTAAAGAAACGGAGATGTATACATATGGACAAAGTAGAACAGATCAAACAACTGAAAGCCGATAAAAATGCTGTCATCCTGGCACATTATTATGTACCGCCAGAAGTGCAGGCAATCGCGGATTATATCGGAAATTCCTTTTATCTGAGCAAGCTGGCCTGCAGCCTGGATAACCCGGTCATCGTATTTTGCGGTGTCTCTTTTATGGGAGAGAGCGCGAAACTCCTGAACCCCGATAAGACTGTGCTTATGCCCGATGCCACGGCAGACTGTCCGATGGCTCACATGGTAACAGAAGAGGTCGCGAAAAAGGCACGGGAAGAATATGATGATCTTGCTGTTGTCTGTTATATCAACTCCACGGCCGAAATCAAGTCCTGGAGCGATATCAGCGTCACCTCCTCGAACGCGGTAAAAATCGTGAGCAAGCTTCCGGAAAAGAACATTTTATTTATCCCGGATCGCAACCTGGGTCATTATGTTGCCTCACAGGTACCGGAGAAGAATTTTATATATAATGAAGGATACTGTCCACGGCATGAATTCATGTCTGCCGATGAGATTCGGGAACTGAAGGAAGCACATCCAGAGGCGAAGATTTTAGTGCATCCAGAATGTAATCCGGCCATCATCGACCAGGCTGATTATATCGGTTCTACCAGTGGCATCATTCATTACGCGGCAGAACATACGGAATACGATGAGTTCATTATCGGAACGGTGTACGGGGTCATCTATACCATGCAGAAGGAACGCCCTGATGCTGCGTTTTATTTCCCGAAGACCACGCCGATCTGTATCAATATGGCAAAGGTTACACTAGATAAGGTCATCCACGTCCTGGAAACCGGGGAAAATGCTGTGGCCATGCCGCCGGAAGCCGAAGCCAGACAGGCGAAGGTTACTTTGTCCCGCATGCTGGATCTGGCATTATAGCTATGAAAAGATGCACTACATGATCATGCATAACCGCGAAAAACAGTAAGTTTTATACTTAACCGTAAAAACTGAGAACTTGTGATTCGCCTTATCGCCATCAGCAGGTGCACAGAATGGAGATTAACATGAAAAATATGTATTATGATGTGGTGATTGTCGGCTGCGGCGTCGGAGGATTGTACACCGCCCTCAATCTGCCATCGGATAAAAAAATATTGATGCTTTCCAAGGACAAGCTGGATATCTGCGATTCCATGCTGGCCCAGGGTGGCATCTGCGTCCTTCATGATGAAAACGACTATGATTCTTATTTTGAAGATACCATGTGCGCCGGT
The DNA here is from genome assembly GCA_021202175.1 of Clostridiales bacterium. Taxonomy (GTDB): domain Bacteria; phylum Bacillota; class Clostridia; order Lachnospirales; family Lachnospiraceae; genus Anaerobutyricum. The sequence goes on from JAJQDO010000265.1 coordinate 8,690, forward strand.
CATTATGAAAACCGCCGCGAGAGCGTGGACATCATGATTCGTTCCAGCAGGGATATTATCAATCATCTGCTAAGCCTGGGAGTACGGTTTGAGAAGGATGAAAACGGAGCGCTTTTATATACGAAGGAAGGGGCGCATTCCCGCCCGCGCATCTGTTTCCATGAGGATGTGACCGGGAAGGAGATTACCACGGTTCTTCTGCGCACCGTCCAGAAGCTATCAAATGTTACCATGTTAGAAAATACGACTATGACGGATATTATGGAAATCAATGGATTCTGCACGGGCGTCATCGCCAAAACAGCATCCAGACAGACTTTACATATCCATACTCCCGACACTGTCCTGGCCACAGGAGGCATCGGTGGATTATATAAACATTCCACGAATTACGCGATTCTGACTGGAGATGGATGCCGGATTGCGCAAAAGCATGGCGTTGCCCTGGAACACATGGACTACGTGTAGATCCACCCGACCTGTTTCTATAGTGATAAGCCGGGAAGACATTTCCTGATATCCGAATCGGCCCGCGGAGAGGGCGCTATCCTCTTAAATCATAAAGGCGAACGCTTTACCAATGAACTGGAACCACGGGACGTCGTCACCGCTGCCATCGAAAAAGAAATGGAAAAGGAAGGCGTCGAGTACGAATTCCTTTCTTTTGAAAATGTACCGGAAGAAATGATACACAAGCATTTTCCACACATTTACGAATACTGTCTGGAACAGGGGTACGACATCTTGAAAGAACCCATCCCCATCGTCCCCGCCCAGCATTATTTCATGGGCGGCATCCATGTGGACAGCAATTCCGAGACAACGATGCCCCATCTTTACGCAGTGGGTGAA
>JAJQDO010000165.1 GCA_021202175.1 Clostridiales bacterium
AAGAAGTGGTTAGAACTAGCTGTAGTTACAATTTGTTCCCGGGAATTCAGGTTAAATAAATCATAAAAATTTTTTTGTATCAGGAGTGAAATGTTATGTCTGAGACGGGAATAAAACCGAAGGTAATACAGGAGATTTTGACGGATAGTGGATATTGCGAGAGAGCATCGGGTTCGCCCAAGACGATATTAAAGACTGCCTATCAGGCGGGGATGATACGGGATGAAGAAATATGGATGGCAGCTCTGCAGGCAAGAAATAATGTGGCTCATGCATATAATCAGATTGTGGCGTTAGATATTGTGGAACGAACGAAACATCGGTTTTATGAAATGTTTGTCACATTGAAAAATGAATTGGAGGACAATTGGGTTTAGAGATATTGAAAGAATATCACAGTGGATTATGAAAGTGTGTTAATGAAAGATATGGATGTTGCATTGCCATGATTGGAAGAAGGGAGGTCATGATAGATGGGATTATATTTAAATCCCGGAAACGATGGTTTTCAAACTATTCGGAACGGAGTTTATGTTGATAAGACTGGACTGATTGATTACGTCAACAGTACGATTAATACTTCGCGCAAGTTGACAAGCGTGAGCCGGCCTCGTCGTTTTGGAAAGTCTTTCGCTGCCAAAATGTTATGTGCATATTACGATAAAAGTTGTGATTCTCGTTATCTGTTTGATGGACTTATGATTTCGCAGAAAGATTCGTTCGAAAAAGGACTGAATAAATATGATGTAATTTATTTAGATATTACCTGGTTCATCTCTACCACGGCAAAGATTAGTGATATTGTAAATGATATACAGAATAGTGTGATCGCCGAGCTTAAAACGATGTTTTCAGAGTATATTTTTGAAGAGGAAACATCGTTGCCCCGTGTATTGTCTGGAATCTCTGAAAAAACAGGCAAGCAGTTTGTTATTATCATTGATGAGTGGGATGCACTATTTCGGGAAGCTAAGAATAACGAGACATTGCAAAAAGAATACGTTCAATTTCTTCGAGGTCTTTTTAAGGGTGGAACTACCACGGACAAAAGTGTTGCGGCTGCTTACATGACGGGCATTCTTCCCATTAAAAAGTATGGCACGGAGTCTGCTTTGACGGATTTTCGGGAATATACAATGACCAAGCCGGGGAGACTTGCGGAATATGTCGGGTTTACCGAAGCGGAAGTCGGGAGTTTGTGCGTAGATTATCAGATGAATTTTGAAGACTTTCAGACATGGTATGATGGTTATTCTTTCAGCCGACTGGAACATGTCTATAGTCCTAATTCAGTGATGGAGGCTTTGCAGGAAGGAGAAATCTTCAATTACTGGCCGCAGACAGAATCCTTTGAGAGCTTGAGGCAATACATTGAAATGGATTTTGACGGGCTGAAAAATGCGGTGATTGGGATGCTTGGTGGAACACACGTAAATATAAAAATCAGCACATTTCAAAATGATTTGACCTCGTTTCAGAATCGAAATGATGTGTTAACGCTGTTAGTACATTTGGGATATCTCGCCTATGACTCAACGAAAAGAGAAGCCTATATTCCAAACCTGGAAGTTGCTGAAGCTTTTGAGGATGCGGTCAGTAGTGAGAAGTGGGGTGCAGTTGGAGAGGCAATCGCGGATTCAGAGAATCTGCTGAAGGCAACGCTTCAGGAGGATGCAAGGGCAGTGGCTGACGCATTAGAACGTATCCATGAGTCGGTCGCTTCCGTGTTGCAATATAATAACGAAGCTGCCTTAAGCTGTGCCATCACGATTGCATATTACACAGCGAAGAGATATTACAGCATTATAAGGGAATTACCAGCAGGAAAAGGTTTCGCGGATTTGGCTTTCCTTCCCAGAAAAGGGGTTGATAAGCCGGCGATGATTGTTGAATTGAAATATGACAAAGATGCAGATACTGCGATTCAGCAGATTCATGATAATCGGTACCACGGTGCATTGAAGGATTGCTGTGGAAATCTGCTATTGGTAGGAATCAATTATGACAACAAAGCAAAAGGAACTGACGCAAAGAGGCATAGCTGTGTGATTGAGAGGGTGATGGACTCGTAGAATGTCTGCCAAGTGGATTGCGTCAGTGATGCGTTAGTGATTCCCTTGGCACTGCGGGCAAAATACGCTGCTTCGCCCACCGATTACGGTGCGGCAAAGTGTCGTTCCACAGCAAGGGCAAGGTTGTCCATCATGCCCGTAAACCTGTAGAAAGGGTGTGTTACGGTATTCTTTTCCCTTTGTTCTCAGATAGTCTTCCGGTGTTATGGCGTTTGTTTGGATAAAATAGGACAATCGTTCCGGGATCATCACGGCCAGACGTTCCCATTCCGATGCTGTCAGGCTGTTTGCGGAACGTGTCGGATGTATCTTTGCCGTAAATAAAATCTCATCGGAATAGATGTTTCCGATGCCGGCTATCACGCTTTGCTCCATCAGGCACTGCTTGATGGCTTTTTTTCGTTTGGCCAGTTTGCCGGACAGATATGCTGCAGTAAAATTTGGGTCAAAAGGCTCCAGCCCCAGTTTATGAATGCCGCTGTATGTATCTGCTTCTTCGTTGTCAAGCAGCCAGAAGCGCCCGAAACGGCGCATGTCCGAAAAATGTAATTCTTTGCCGTTTTCCAGATGGAAAACCAGATGTGTGTATTTCTCTATCGGATCATCTTTGGATGTCACCAGCAGGCAGCCGGTCATGCGCAGGTGGAGGACTATTCTGTCGCCGCTGCACAAATGGATGATAAGATATTTTCCACGGCGTGACATAGCACTGCAACGCTGTCCGGTCAGACGTTGACAGAATTCATCTACAGTCGGGTGGGCGATGACATCTGTATGATGGACGGTGATTCGGTCTATGGCAAGTCTCTGTATCTGTGATTCAATTACTCGTTTTATTGTCTCTACTTCTGGTAATTCCGGCATGACTGCCACCGCCTTTCTGTGGTAAATGAGTAGTTTCTTGATACTTGTTAATAATCAGTAAGTTTGGTTGGTTTCTTGATATTTGTTATAATTGTTAAGTGAAACGATTGGTTTTTTCGATTGCCGTTATAGGTGACAAAAGTTTTTTGGTGGTTATTATTTATGTACGCTGCAAACAGTGGATTTTGGAGAATCTTTTTTGTGCCTGCAGACTGCGTTAATTTGTGCTTTTGTAATTATAATGACAAAGAGAAGAAAATGCAAATTGATTTTTTCATTCGTTAGCTATCTTCATTCCGGGGACAGTAACGCGAATAGAATAGATTTCAATAAAATATAATTTTAATATAATTTTAATGAATGCAATTGTATTGACATAACAATGATACAGCATTATACTGGCAATAAGGAGGCGTAATATGTCAAGCACAATTCAAGTGAGAGTGGACGATAACTTAAAGAAAAAAGCAGATCGTCTTTTCAAAGATTTAGGGACGGATACAACTACTGCAATCAGAATTTTTTTAACCCAGGCTGTGGCAAGCAATGGATTTCCTTTTGAAATCAAGAGAAATCCTGCGGATGTGAGTCCATATGGTGTTTTATCTGAAGATGAATTGCTGGAAAGGTTAAGTAAAGCGAGGGAACATAGCGCACAGGGAAAGCAGAGAGAGGCGAAGGCTGTTGTTTCAGATATGAGGTCAAAGTATGGCTTATAATGTGATTATAACAGAAGATGCAGAAAATGATTTGGATGGATTTTCTGACATATTATAAATAAAGCACGGGAATTGCAAGGTTAAGATGATGGAGGATAGGTATGGCAAAGAGATTTAATGTCACTGGCAATTGCATACCGGAAAAGCATTATATGGTCGATATCACGAACCGGTTGCAAGAGACGAAAGAGATGGTAGATTGCGGCGATTACTTTACAATTAACCGGGGAAGACAGTATGGAAAGACCACTACGTTACATTTGTTGGCTAAATATTTACAAGAAAGATATATTGTTATCAGTATAGATTTCCAAAATCTTGATTTCTCAGAATTTTCAAATGTGGAGGCATTCGCAGAGGCATTTGCCAGGGAGTTTTATTTAAATATAAAAGACAATGATGAAATTACTACAGACTTGAAAGAACAGTTGCAGAGATTTGCAAATGGTGATATTTACAGGAGCAGTCTCCGCAAATTATTTCTGGTTTTGAGTGACTGTTGTGCCAAAACGTATCGACCGATCGTGTTGATGATTGATGAAGTGGATACTGCGTCGAATTTTCAGGTTTTTTTAGATTTCCTGGCACAGCTGCGGAGCGGATATTTGCACCGGGATAGTATGCCAACATTTCAATCAGTAATTCTTGCAGGTGTATATGATATAAAGAATTTAAAACATAAATTTGTTAAAGAAGGGGAACACGGGACAAATAGTCCATGGAATATTGCTGCAGATTATTTAGTGGATATGAATTTTTCTGCAGATGAAATTGCGGGAATGCTTCACGAGTATGAGTCAGATTACATAACGGGGATGAATATTTCTGCTGTATCGCAATTAATCTATGAGTACACTTCTGGATATCCTTATCTTGTATCAAGAATTTGTAAAATGATGGATGAGCAGATGTCGGGGACAGATAGGTTTCCTATGAAAGAAAATGTCTGGACAACAGAAGGGGTAACGGAAGCAGTTGGGAGAGTCATAGCGGAAGAAAACACTTTATTTGATTCTCTTACAGATAAAGTGAATACTTATCCAGAATTGAGAGATTTTTTGCAGACGTTATTGATGACAGGAAAAGAAATCAGCAATATTCCAGGTGATGATGCAATTGGAATAGCTAAAATGTTTGGGTTTGTTCGGATTGAAGATAATAAGGTAGTTGTTGCAAATCGAATTTTTGAAACGCGGTTATATAATATGTTTTTGTCATCTCCTGAAATGCAAAGCAACGAAATGTATACATGTGGCGCAAGAGAAAAATATCAGTTTATCAAAGATGGTGAACTGAATATGGATTTGATTTTGAGACGTTTTGTAGTGACATTTGATGATTTATATGGGGATCAGACGCAGAAATTTATTGAAGAAGATGGGAGACGATATTTTCTTCTCTATCTTCGACCGATTATTAATGGTACGGGGAATTATTATATAGAATCCAGGACTAGAAATCAGGAACGTACAGATGTAATCGTTGATTATTTTGGTAAACAATATGTATGTGAACTTAAAATATGGCACGGGAACGCTTATAATGAGCGTGGAGAAGAACAACTTAAGGAGTATTTGAATCATTACCATTTGGATAGGGGATATATGTTGAGTTTTAATTTTAATAAAAACAAGAAAATTGGAGTACATGAAATCAAGTTGGGAGATAAAATTTTAGTGGAGGCAGTGGTTTGATTTTTTCTTGTTTACAGAGGATTATCAGATAGAAATCAGAGATTTACACCGATTTTACTTTTGTGTGCTTTCAGACATTACATGAAAACAGTATGGTATCATCATGCGACTTTGTGTCACATTTTATATCATCCTGACAGATTGCAGGCGTGCAGCTCTGGAAATCAGCTTTTGGAACGTGTTAGCGTATGTTGGCCAGTGGCTGCAGCGGTCTGCGCGCCACAGCAGGGAAGTCAGGATATCTTGCATGTAATGTTTGAAAGAGAGGGAGATTAGATACTATGCAAAAGGGAAATCGGTCTTTTTTTAAACGTCCGGCAGCAGGATTGCTGATGGTCGGCTGCCTGGTGATCAGTTCGCTGCTTGGTGGCTGTGGAGCAACGAGTCAGAGCCTGGGACAGGTAGATGGCCTCGATGCTCTGGGCGAGGTTCAGGTTATTTCCAGAGAGGAAGGTTCTGGAACAAGAAATGCTTTTGCTGAACTGGTCGGCTTTGACAGCAGTGAGGATGAGAGTAAGACGGATGATACGGTGGACAGTGCGTTAATTATGACGGACGCCGATGCGGTCATTGAGGCAGTGCGGGAGGATGAGGCGGCCATCGGCTATATTTCCATGGGTTCTCTGGATGCGCTTGACGAGGAGACGGTCCTTGCCGTAGACGGCGTGGAAGGTACTTTGGCAAATGTAAAAAAAGGGAAATATTCTCTGAGCAGACCATTTATTCTGGCCTGGTCCGGGAGTCTGTCGGAACTGGAGCAGGATTTCCTAACTTATGTGGAAGGAAAAGGGCAGGCCATCGTTGGAAAGTCCTACGTAACGGTAGAGGATACCACTACCTTCTTATCGGGAAAGCAGGCGGGGACGATTACGATTCATGGTTCGACGTCCGCAGCGCCATTGCTTGAAGAACTGGCAGAGGAATATATGAGCATCAATCCGAACGCAGTGGTGGAAGTGACGGCATCCGATTCCACGACAGGTCTCAATGACGCGATGTCGGGAGCCTGTGACCTGGGGATGGCTTCGAGAAATTTAAAGGATTATGAGGAAGAGCTTCTGGATTATGAGGTGATCGCGGAGGATGGGATCGCTGTCATTGTCAACGGAGAGAATCCGCTGGATTCTGTGACCACAGAGGAATTGAAAGGATTGTTTACGGGAACAATACCTGCCTGGGACGATATCAATGCGGGAAGAGAGTGATGCATCCAAGATTTATCAATTAGGAAGCCAGCTTATAGAGACGGACATGGAAACCGTCCTGCAGACGGGAATTTCAGCGGTTATTATCGCTAACGAGAGGGTGTGCCGCAGCGTCCTGGATGAATTATCCATTAATGCGGAACTGGTTATTTCTCTTTCGGATATCGCGTTTTGTAAACTGGAAAGCCAGCAGGAGTGTTTGTATGGAACCTTTCTGATTCCCCGTCTGGTGGATATTCTGGGGAGTCGTTATAAGATTGCCTGTGTGATTACGGCAAAATATATCGTGCTGATTGATAACAGTGATTTTTCTTCCCGTCTGGTGCAGCGGATTCGAATCAAAAAAGCCCATCAGGGAGAGACAAGAGAGCGATTCCTGTATAATTTTATCGTGGAGTTTCTTTCCAGAGATGCAGTGATGTTGGAAACGTATGAGCGCAATCTCATGAAGATGGAGGATGAAGTCGGAAAAGGAATATCCGATGGTTTCCAAAGCCGATTGCAGCCGATTCGCAAGCAGCTTCTGACTCTGCGCAGCTATTACGATCAGCTGTCAGATATGGCAAAAGAATTAGAAGAAAATGAAGACCGTTATTTTGCGAGGAAACAGCTGAAATATTTCGGAACCGCTGCCGATCGGGCGGAACGGCTCAAAGATCGTACCAGTTATCTTCTGGAATATGCCCAGCAGGTACGGGATGCCTATCAGTCGCTGGTGGATGCGCAGCAAAATGCAAATATGGAGTTCCTGACGGTCGTATCTACCATCTTTTTCCCACTTACGCTGATCACGGGCTGGTATGGGATGAATTTCGAAAATATGCCGGAATTAAAAAGCGGCTATCCGGCGGTGATTCTGGTCAGTCTGATTGTAGTCATTATAATCCTGTTGATATTTAAGAAGAAAAAGATTTTGTAGGACGTAGCATGAATATGAGATGCAGGATTATTCTACATCTCATATTCCATAAATTCGACCAGATAATGTTTTTCCCGGAGAGCCTCCTCAATCTCATCGAGAATCTCCTCGCTGTCTGCCCACACGGTGTGATAATGATAACCGGAAGTGGCAGTGGACAGAAGAGATGATTTGCTGGAGGCAAGTTCGGACATAAAATTGCGGGTATCCCGGCGGCTCTTAATGTTAAGAGGCGCCGAAACTTTTCCGTAAATCCGGTGGTTTATGCTGACATCCTGAATGTATCCGCCCAGATCTACGATGATTTGCAGCTCGTCTTCCATCTCGTCTTGCGTGTGGCAGACCTTGAAAAGCCTGTGACAGGTCCCGAATGGATTCGCCGTTTCATGAAGAACGTATCCCCGCCCTGTGGAGACGATGGGATGTCCCTGTGAGCGCAGAAGGGCAATATCCTGTACGACAACCTGGCGGCTGACCCCGGTTTGTTTTCCCAGGGTAGCGCCGGAGAGAGGTTCGTCAGAATCGTTTAACAGAGAGAGCAGAGTCTTTCGCCGTTCTGCTCCATTTGTCTCTTTTCTCATCATTATCACCTCAATTATTTTTCATTATGATTTGCGATTGTTTATGGTCATGTGCGAATCGTCGCTCGGTGTGTGTTTCTCATGAATTGTTAAGAATCAACTTATAATACATGCAGGTGCTTTAAGCTGATATCCAGTATCGGAGAAGAATGAGTCAGGGCACCGCTTGATATATAGTCTACACCAAGTGAGGTGATCGTTTCAATATTTTCTTTGGTAACATTTACGTCACATTCAGTTTCGGCTCGTACATCCCTGATGCGGAGAGCCTCTGCCATGACCTCCGGTGTCATGTTGTCAAGCATGATGATGTCAGCGCCGGCTTCCACGGCTTCTTTGACCATTGCAAGATTTTCCGTCTCTACCTCAATCTTTCTCACGAACGGCGCGTAATCTTTCGCTGCCTGAATGGCTTCCTTTACGCCGCCGGCTGCATCGATATGATTATCCTTCAGTAATACGCCGTTGGAGAGATTATATCGATGGTTGTGACCGCCACCGACGCAGACAGCATATTTTTCAAAAATGCGCATACAAGGAGTGGTCTTTCTCGTATCAAGCAGTTTGGTCTTGCTGCCTTTTAACAATTCGGCAACCTGATGGGTGTAGGTGGCGATGCCGCTCATCCGCTGCAGGTAATTGAGGGCGGTGCGCTCGCCGGAAAGGAGGACGCGGACATCGCCGGTGATGACAGCCAGTACCTGTCCTTTTTTTACAGCGTCCCCATCTTGTACCGGGTGATTTGCGTTGCTTTTGGACTCCGTGTCATCCTTTGCCGGGCGATTTACAGTGCTTTTGGACTCCGTGCCATCTTGTATCGGATAATTCGAAGTATCTTTGGCTTCCGCATCGTTTTGTACCAAGCGATTTGCGGTGCCTTCGGATTCAAAATCATCCTGCATCGGATGGTTCGCGGTTCTCTCACGACCGGAGGTGCCTTGCTGGGCGTTATTGGAATAAATACTTTGTTCCGGACCATCGGCAGCCAGGAAGGCAACCATCGTATTTTCGTCTAAAAGGTGAAATACCCGTTCAAAAACAGGAAGTCCCGCGATGATGCCGTCTTCCTTGGCAATCAGATATACTTCGCCTTTTTTGTAGTCCGGCATGACGGCGTTGGTGGTGACATCCTCACTGTTGATATCTTCTTCTAAAGCTAATCGGATATATTTATCGGCTGCTAACCGCATAGTAATCGGGTTCATAATCTGTCATTCCTTTCTGATCATCTGTGATTTTCCTGGCTGCTCGTTTGGCAAATACAAGGCTTTCCAGCAGGCTGTTGCTGGCCAGACGGTTTTTGCCGTGCACGCCGTTACAGCTGGTTTCACCCAC
>JAJQDO010000027.1 GCA_021202175.1 Clostridiales bacterium
CATCATTTGTTGACACTTCCATATCATTATCATCCGGTGACATTCCTTTGTCGCCCTCCATTAAAACATTCTCCTGCTGCCATCTTCCATACTGACATAAAAACAGGGGCTGCCTCAATGGGCAGCCCCTGTACTTCTAAAATATTTGCTTCTCAAACTATAATCTTTACTCCCTTTTTTCCTCGTCATTTGCTGTAGCTCCTTCTGTCTGCCGTAGTTCCTCCCGTCTGATCAGCATCTCATGACATACCGCGTATTTTTTCCACAACCTTCTCATAGTTCGGTACAGGCACATGATATTTCTCGCCAAGGCGCAGCATTTCAAATACCAGACCGTCAATCTCCGATGGTCTACCTTTCCTTATATCCAATTGCATCGATGTGATGGCATCGGGCGTGAGATGGGAAAGAATAGCAAGATTTTCCGCCAGAACATCCGTATCAAACACGATTCCCATCGCCTCCGCGACCGCAAAAATCTCCTTCGTAAGGGCGATGAGCAATTCTCTGGGCGCTCCTTCCTTTGAAAAATCACCAGCCGTCGCATCATAATAAAGAGAGGCAGCATTTAAGGCAGAGATATAACAATACTTTTTCATGCAATCCCTCTGCACATCAGGAGAAAGAACACTGTCAATGCCACATGCACGCAGGTCCCGGTCGATATCTTCCAACATGGAAGTATCCTGCTCATGATCTCTGTTTCCGAATACCACTTTTTTGACATTGCTAAACTGAGTGAGCACTCCCGGAGACTCGATATGAGCCGCGATATAGATACAACCGTCCGTGACAACGGATTCCGGCAGATGTTCCTGCAACTTTCCTCCCGTCCCATAAACATTCAGAATCGGGATAATCACAGTATTTCTTCCGCTGACCTTCCTGAGAAATGGAATAATGCCCTCAAGAGAATAATACTTCACACAGACTATAATCACATCAGGCGCATCATGATACTCTTCCATGCTGACTGCCTGAACAGGAACCTTCTCTACGGTGCCCTTCCATGGGCGGTTCACTGTCAGCCCATTTTTCTGTATTGCAGCCAAATGCTCTCCTCTGGCAATCAATATCACATCCTTATGTCCGTTAGCCAGGTAGAATCCCAACATCCCGCCTGTTCCCCCGGCTCCAATTATTAAATATTTCATACTGAACCTCCATTCTGGTTTTCATCATATCACAAATCGATTGAATATTATTATATTTTTTATCTTAAGGAACCAGTCTATTGCTCCAGTGAAAATCCCGTTACTCATGGGAAGGAAATAGGAATTTTTTAATTGGACCCGAAAGGCCAACGTTTCGTCCAATCTTCACGTTTTTGTATAGTACGATGCCGATTATGCCGTGCAAAAAAATAAAGGGCAGACAAAATTAACGCCCTTGCGGGTAATTATTCTTGAAATCATCCGCAAGGGTATTCTTATTTTAACCCTTTTGTAAAGCTAGTTCATTACTAACAGCATACTCGACAAAACGATTCAGGCTCATTTGATGCGCAGCAGCAAAAACAGCCGCATCTCTATGCAATTCTGGAGATATACGAACATTAAAACTACCTTTAAATGCTTTCTCTGGTTCTATACCTTCCGCTTCACACATCTCCAAATAATCATCTACAGCCCCATGGAAATCTTCAATCAATTCCTTTGCAGTTTCTCCCTCGTAAGAAACCAATGCACGGATACCCATAACCTTACCAAAGAATATGCCATCTGGCTCAGAAAACTCTACACTTCCAACATATCCTTTATAATTAATTGTATTGTTCATAAGAGTCCCTCCTCTTCCAATTTTTCAATTAACTGTTTCACTTGATATTCAAGCAACTCTTTTCTCGGATGTGGTTTATGAAGTAAAATTGGCGGTTTGTCTGAACTAATAAACTTTACTCTGGAACCACTTGTTTTGCCCTTATCAGAACGTTCATAGCCAAAAATATCCAAGCAAGCGTTCCGCTTCATCAAATGTAAAATCTCTTGGTTTTGCTTTTAATTTTCCAATCAATTTCTCTTTTTGTCCCACCGGGCATTCCTCCGTCCATATTAATTTCTTCAAAAATAATATATCATACATCAAAGAAGTCTGCAACTGTATTTAGTTGCAGACTTAAAGACTGTACAGAATAATTTTCCCATTAATTCTTATGAATCAATGCCATAAATACAAGATCAACATACTCTGATGCATTCTCTATCGCATGGCACTGACCAGGCACAATCGTACAGACATCACCTTCGCCAACTTTTGTTCTGCTTCCGTCGTCATCTACAAAAATGCCTTCGCCAGACAGAATATAATATGGTTCCGTCTCCCCAACATGTCTATGCCAGCCCACACTGGAATTCGGTTTCAACACAACCTTGGCATACATTCTTCCATGACCATATAATTCCTCTTCCGGTACAATGTAATGAACAACTGCCGTTCCCTTTCCCCCTGCTAATTCCTGTACTTCTACAATGTTTGCTTTTCGAACCATAACTTTATTCCCCTTTCTCATCACTCACTGTGATATCTATTTCTATAATTATATGCTTTACCCCACTTCTTATATAACTCTTCCTCTTTTTTACTAATTGTTCCATTACGATGTTTTGCTTGTAAATCATTCCAGAGTTCTTCCATTTCAGGGATTCCCATCCGTATCAAAAAATTCATTATAACTCCTTAAAAATCAGATAAATCAACTGCTTTTGATACGTTACCCATTTTAAAATTGGCAATAGCCTGATCCATGTCTTCCAATGTTCTGGCTGAAATAGAATCAGGAACAGTAAGTACCCTTGGTTCCAACACAATACAACCATTCTCATACTCTTTTACATTATAATACTGGTACATAGCACCTCGCAATGTTACTCTTTTCTTATTATCAATGTGAACTGTATAATCCTTTAATACGTTCATATTATTGCCTCCGTTTGGTGGGATATCCTACTTTTTTGTCAAAATAATACTCTGGTTTTTATTTTTTGTCAATAGAAATAACCATTCATATTAACAAAAACACCACCCGAACCCCATATACTCTAATATGGCGTTCCGGTAGTGTTTTGAGTTAAAACCGTGGCATTATGGCGCCCACATCTCCATGAATGCATAAAGACATGAGGACCAATATTATTTTTACATTTTTATTAAAGAAATGAACAAGGTACTGTACTGACGGTATTGCGATCAAACTGTGATTGGAAATAGATACATCCTCGCCTCATACGGTCTGAACTGATTCATCGTCCCTTCATCCTCATAGTTTGCTAAAAGCAACTCACTGCCTTCCGGCACCAGCGCAGGTATGTCTATCTCACATTCCTGTCCGTAAAAATTACAGATCACAATCAATTTTTGCGTGTCATTCGTCCTCGTGTAGGCAAATACAGAAGGATCTTCTGCCAGCAACAGCTCGTAAACTCCATCCACGATGACCGGTATCTCCTTGCGCAGCCGAATCAATTTCTTATAATAAGAATAGACAGAATGTTCATCCCGCACCTGGGCGGCAGCGTTAATCTGCTTATAATTGGGATTGACGGCAATCCAGGGCTCCCCTGTAGTAAATCCTGCCTGCGCACTGTCATCCCACTGCATCGGCGTCCGGGCGTTATCCCGGCTTTGCGCATAAATAGACCGCATAATCTCCTCTTCCGGATATCCCTGTTTCATCCTGAACCGGTATATGTTGCGCGTCTCCAGGTCACGATATCCCTCGATGGGAAGCCGGATATTGGTCATGCCCAGCTCCTCTCCCTGGTAAATGTACGGTGTCCCCTCCATGCCGTGAAGAAGGGTGGCAAACATTTTTGCGGAGATTACCCGGTATTCGCCTTCATCTCCCCAGCGAGACACGATGCGCGGCAGATCATGGTTGTCCCAGAAAAGACTGTTCCATGCTTTGCCATGGAGAGCCGTCTGCCAGGTGGAAAGTGTCTGTTTCAGCTGAATAAACGGCAGCGGCGTCAAATCCCATTTTACCCTTCCCTGCTGGTCGAGCACCATATGTTCAAACTGAAAAACCATAGATAATTCACTGCCATCGGGATTGCTGAACAGCGGCGCATTTTCCGGCGTCGCGCTCCATGTCTCCCCGACGCTGACCAGGTTCAAATCTACCTTTCCGAACGTATTACGGGAAAGCTCCTTTATAAATGGATGCAGATTCGGATTATCCGTGATGCTCCCGGTATCGGGATCTTTAGCAATCTGGTCGATGACATCCAGGCGAAAACCAGCCACGCCCTTATCAATCCACCAGTTGACCACGTCGTATAATTCCTGCCGCAGCGCTGGGTTATACCAGTTAAGATCCGGCTGCTTTATGGAAAATTGGTGGAAATAATACTGCCTCAGCTCCGGCACCCATTCCCATGCGGAACCGCCAAATCCACTCTGCATATCATTCGGCGGACAACCTTCTTCTCCATCCCGCCACACATAATAATCATGATACGGATTATTTCGACTCTTTTTCGCTTCCTGAAACCAGAAATGTTCATCAGATGAATGGTTGAGCACCAAATCCATGATGATACCGATATGACGCTTTTGGGCCTCAACGATCAACTCTTCCATATTCTGTATCGTACCAAAAGGCGGATAAATATCCTGATAATCAGAAATATCATATCTGTTGTCATCCTGCGGAGACTGATAAACCGGCGAAAGCCAGATGGCATCGACACCTAAATCTTCCAGATAATCCAGTCTTTTGATAATGCCGGGGATATCACCGATGCCATCTCCATTCGTGTCCTGAAAGCTTCGCGGATATACTTGATAAATGACTGCTTTTTTCCACCATTGTTTTTCCATAATTTTAGATTCCTTTCGTTACTAAATATACCAAAAATACTATATCGTGAATACACTCTATCGCGACCATATCACACTGACAAACGGGAAACTGTTATACAACTTGATATTCGGTTTACTGGAATCCGGTCTTATCCGTCATCCTGGAATTATATCATTTGATATATTTTTTCCGGTTCTTCGCTGTGTTTTTGTGTAGCTTCGGCTCTTTTGCCTTCTTAGACCCTACTAGCTTCTTAAAATACGCTTTATACTCAGATTCCAAGATATACTTTCCGGCTCCGGTACTGGAGTTGGTAATCTTGTAGTAGGCATAAGTCCGTTTTCCATCTCCTTCCCAGTCACGGCTGTTCACTGATTCATTAATCACATTCAGCACATATTTCGACTTTCCTTTGGAAAATGTATAGTAATAAAACTGTCCACCGTCATAATACTTGTAATACACGCCCTTTTTCTTATAATAATAGAATCCATATTTGGCATAGTCTACGTACTTCACTTTCCCGTTCTTATAAGTATAAAGCACTTCCCCGCCAGCCGAAGCCAGATTATTGCTTCCTGATGAAACAATAAGTTCCGGTACGGAATTATTATCCAGGTAAACCAGTAAAAATTCACATTTGGACAGCTTCACTTTTGTGCTTGTCTTGTTCCATTTGATCGTATCCTGAGAAAGGAACTTCTTATACGCCTTTAGGGCCTTTTTCTTCACTTTCTCTCTCCTTTTCTTAACCAAAACTGTTTAAAATGTTGTTTAATTATAACATGTTTCGCACAATTTTCACATCTGTTTCGGCAGATTTGTATCATAAATCTGAGACAGCAAAATCCAATCAATTCATTTCCGCCTCCGGCACTCTGAATCCATACGAATCAAAAAAATAGTCCCATCGAGACGTGATTTCCCAGTGAGGCTGAGTTAGGTATTATTTGATTTTCATGAAATCAGTCGAATCATCAAGAAAATGGACCGCTTAGGCAGAATCCCCATCCCAAAAGGAATCAGGGAAATGCTTGACGCAACGGATGGAACACCATTCGAAATCTATACGGATTCAGAGCGAATTATCTTGAAAAAATACGCACCAGGCGACATTTTCACGGGCGAATGCAGCGGTGATCTTGTACTTCCGCCGCATCCCGCCCCTGGTGTAGATGTAGAAGACCGGGTTTTCCTGCCAGAAATCCGCAAGTTTTCAAGGATTTTGGCCTTGGTTGCCAACACAATCGGAGAACCGTATGGCACGTCCAACGTCAGTCAGAAAATTTCCTTTCGATCACCCGTGCATTATAATAAGCCGCACAAATGATAAGAACATTTACACGGCTTATAGTCCAATTAAAAAAGTTGATTCCCTCTGGCAAAAAGGAATGTAGGTATTTTAGGAAGTTTTCACTGATTTTTTGTTGCTCCAGGCTGAGTAATAAGTTTTTCCAGAAACTGTTTTATATGTGCGGATTCTCACATAGTAAGTCTTTCCAGACTTCAGACCTGAGCGGGTATATCTTTTCTTTGAAGTGCCAGCCACTTTTTTAGTTTTAATATTACTTGTAAAATTCTTGTTAGTGGAATACTGAATCTGGTATCCGCTCACTCCGGATTTCTTTTTCCATGCTACTGTGATTTTTTTAGATTTTGAACTTTTGACATTTGTCAAAGATGTACCTGAAAGTCGTGCGATAGTTTTGCCAGTTCCCGTTCCTTTTGTATTATAGCTCGAATAAGGAACAATCTTATAAGTATATATAGTTCCGTTTTTGCTGCTTTTTACACTGGTGTCAGTGTAACTAACAGTCGTCGCACTTTTGATCGTCTTAATCTTTTTATAGCCGCCTGAAGTAGTTTTGCGATAAACATAATAACCAGATGCACTGCTCAATCTGCTCCATTTGATTTTTATTCCTTTAGATGTATTTTTAAGGCTTGATATTTTGACATTAGACAACGAATCCCATTCGCATATAAATCCGATCTTTGCAGTGCTGTCCTGCTCATTAGAAGAATCATTCCAGTTCATATTCCAATCATAGCAAGCCTGCAAATAGTTCTCTTGATTCCCGGTTGCCTCTTGAGAATTGTCAGGCTGACCAGAGTTCCAGCAAGTATAGTCCCATGTTTCTCCTGTCACCCATTCCCATGTACCTTCCACTTTTTTATCAGTACCACCAAGCCAGTAATTGTGACCCTTTTCACCACCTAATTTTACCAACAATGCCTGTTCATCTGCGCTCGTAACTGTCATAAGATGCCCGCCCAGACTTTCACAGTATTCTTCCGCTTCAGACCAAGTGAGTTCCAGTTCATACATTTTGTAGTTATGTCCCTCAAAAATGACTGCATCTGACGGAATCTCTGCTGCAACTGATGGAATCTGAAACAAAATTGTCGAAACAATTCCAAGTAAAAAAGCTGCTAAAAATCCTTTAATTTTTCTCATTCTTCCCACATTTCCTTTCTGTTGTTGTTTATGATTAGAGTGACGGAACTGAAACACCGCAATGCGGCGCGTTCACCTTAATGACTGATTTTATCATCATCCGCCGACTTCCGGACTATTCCTCTGGTACAGGTTTCGGATTATTAAGGCGTCAACCGAACCGACAGGATGTCGTCAGTCTCCTCTGAGGAAATCGGACACATTCATACTCTGTACGCCTACGGTGTCTCCCGATTTTATCGGTAGTTTTCTGCGCCACTTTCTTAAATAAAATATATCAAAATCATTTGTAAAAATCAATCAGATTATCATTTCTTGACAGAGATCCGCACCTTTTTAAAGTGCAATGCAGACGAGGAAGAACTGGACCAGCAGTTTTTCAAACTCCATGAGGAACTGTTTTCCGAATATGACTGCAGGCGTTGCAGGAACTGTTGCAGGATGTACCAGGGAAGCATCCCTCCGAAAGATCTGGAAAAGGATGCGGAACATTTGGGAATGACTGCACAGGAATTCATGGATCAGTTTCTGATTTATGATGTTGTAGAAGATTCTTACCAGACAAAACACAGGCCCTGTGATTTCCTTAATGAGAACAACGAATGTCTGTTAGGCGACTGCCGCCCGGAAAGCTGCAAAAAGTATCCCTATACAGACCAGACGGAACGCATGCAGAGCCTGCTTAACATGCTGGATATCATCGAAATCTGTCCTGTGGCCTTCGAAATCTATGAGAGGCTGAAGGATCTGTATGGGTTTAAGAGATACAGATAGACATTGATTTAAAAAGTCAGCGTGAATCCGGCCAGATCGAGAACCATGCCTTGAAGAATCTCATTACCACGGAGAAAAAAGAAGCCGCCGACGAAGAGATTCCTTCTTACGAACCGGCTGTTTTAAAAGGAAGAAAAGCCCTGGTCATCGGCGAGCATGAAAACCGGGTGCAGAAGCTGAAGGAAGTTTTGCCGGAATGATTTAAAAACAGGCTACTATTGATTTAAATCTGACTCGGAGGACGCAATGAACAGGCAGCAAATCATTGATTATATCAAAGAAGAATATGGCACAGGCCCCGCATATCTGTGGAAATCCCATCCATCCTATGCCGTTTTCCGCCATCAGAGCAGCGGGAAGTGGTTCGGCATCATCATGGATGTTTCCAGGAACAAGCTCGGCCTTCCTGGGACAGGAAACCAGGACATCCTGAATTTAAAGGGCATACCGGAGAAATTCGACCTGTTAAGGCAGTCACATGGATTTTTGCCGGCATACCACATGAACAAAACGCTCTGGATCAGTATCCTTCTGGATGGATCCGTCTCGGAAAACATGATCAAGGACCTCCTGGATGAAAGCTATCATCTGACAGGAACAAAAGCAACAGCCAGACAGAGCCAACGTGCCGGAGAAACAGAAAATGAGGAAGATTATTTCTGATTTTTGTCATCAGAACATGAAATCTCCCTCATGTTTTTGTAAGCGGATATATGGATAATGCTGTCGTAATACACGAAGACATCATCACAGATTTCCGAATACTATATGGAATCGTCCTGTAGGGCATAAGCTTTAAACAGAAATCTCACGAATGATGACCTTTTCATCGCCAGATCCAGCACATTCTGATAAGTCAGTTTCAAGAGCTCTTTATCCCCCTGTTGCCCGTAATGAGGCCCGATCGTATGAATGACATGCTTTGACAAAAGCAACACATCAATTTATACAAAATAGCAAAAACATATAATTCAGTTCCTATAGAATCAGCCTGCAAAATATTACAGAATCGCTTCCACTTCCTCTTTTGTCGGCATCACGCGAAGCGCTCCCTTTCTCGTGGTGACGATGGATGCCGCCGCGTTGGCAAAGGTAAGCATTTCTTTTAATTCCTCTTCGCTGTATTCCTTCCAGCCATGTTCGAGCACGTAATGCAGGATGCACGCGCCAAAGGTGTCCCCTGCTCCCGTGGTCTCGATCGTATTTTTCTGGATGACTGCCGGAGCTTCCACACTGTAATTCTTCGTGTAAGCGCGGCTTCCCTCCCTTCGCATGGACAGCTCTATCATCGGGATGA
>JAJQDO010000100.1:0-5631 GCA_021202175.1 Clostridiales bacterium
CCAGCAATACCAGGCAGCCGCCTGCCAGAAGGGATGTGAAGAGTGCACCCAGGTTCTCATCTCTCATCTCTTCGATAAACGACGAACTTACACTCACCCCATCCGGGTAGGAGAGTTCCTTCGCGGCGCTGGTGATGGCATTGGATTGTATCAGGCCATTTTCCTGCGTGAGGCTGGCCGAAACGGTAACCTGGTATTTTCCGTCACTGCGTTGGATCATCTGGGACTGCTCGTCGTACTCGACATGAGCGATATCGCTTAAGACTACTGATTTTCCGGTCTGTCCGGTCAATGTTTTGTTCAGAAGCGCGTTGATATCGTCATAGGTCCCGTCTGGGTAGTTTAAGATGATGTCATATTCTTCTCCATCCTGTTCCATAGTGGCGGCCGTGGTTCCGCTGAGCGTCGCGTACAGGTCAGCGGCGACGGAGGCCGATGTCAGTCCGGCGTCGGCGGCCTTTAAGGGGTCGACCACGATATGGGCAACGGTTTCTGTGGCGGAAGCATCGGAAGAAACATGGAGCACTCCTTCGGTATTCTTCATCAATTCCTCCACCATCTCGGCGGCTTCGTAGACATTATCCAGATCGTCGCCTTCCAAAGTGACCGTAGTCTGATCGGAAATATAATTACTCATCATCGTGGAACCACCGCCGGTCGGTTCTACAAGGATGTCCATGCCTGTGACTTGCGAAAGCTCCTGGATGTAATATTCGACAGCGTCCTCGGAGGTTCGCTTGGTGTTGTCCTTTGCATAAGCGGTGAAGACGGCCTGGTTATCCGAGATGGATAGATTATAGCGGTCGAATTCCTCATCCTCGCTGAGCATTTGTTCGATATCCGCCACGGCCTCATCCATTTCGGTAAGCTTTGTGCCGGAACGGAAGGTCGCGGTGATGGAAATGCTGCCGTCGTAGCTGCTGGGGATCAGTTCAATCTTCATCGTGCTGGCGAGTAAGGCGGAGAGAACGAGCAGTCCTACGCAGACGAGCAACGTGGTTTTTCTCCAGTACATGATCCTTCGCAGTAATTTATCATAACCACCCTTGATCCATTCAAGGAAATGATTGACCGGTGAATCTTTTTTCTCTATTGGTTTGAAATTGGCAAACAATAGAGGAACCACACAGATGGCACTGATCATGGAGGCTGTCAGGGTAAATACTATGACAAATCCCAATCTTCCAAACATTTGTCCGGCCATGCCGCTCATGAACATCAGAGGAACATAGACGACGATGGTGGTGATGGTCGAGGCAACGATAGACATCATGACCGCGCCGGTTCCTTTCAGGGCGGCTTCTTTATAATCGTCACAGTCGTCCTTCGCCCGGAAACAGCTTTCCAGGACGACGATGGAGTTATCAACGATCAGACCGATGGCGATGACCAGGGCTCCTGTCGTGATGAGGTTCATGGAATATCCCAGCAGATTCATGGCCACCATGGTGGCCAGCACAGACAGAGGCATGGAACTGCCGACGATCAGGCTTGCTTTCCAGTCTCCAAAGAAGAGGAACAGTACGATCATGGCGATGATGACGCCGAGAACCAGTGTCTGGGCCACTGATGTCAGGGACGATACGATTTCTTCTCCGGAATCATAGATGACCTCAAAGGTGACGGTTCCGTCTTCTGCTTCCAGTTCTTCAATCTTCTCGCTGACCGCATTGGTCACCTGAACGGTGCCCGCACTTTGCACCTTCACGATGCTGATCGTGATATTATCCTCCCCGTTATAACGGCTGATGCTGTCCGGATCTTTTGTGGCATAGTAAATGTCCGCCACATCGGCGAGAGTGATGAGAGAGCCTGTTGCTGTGGTAAGCGTTGTATTCTTCAAATCCTGCAGGGAAGAAAAGGTGTCGCTGGCGGATACGCTGATATCCTGGCTTCCCGCGCTGACGCTTCCCGCTGGGATATTGTAATCCGCGGCGGCGATGTAGCTTGCCACGGTGCTGATGCTCAGCCCATACTGATTTAGTTTACTTTCATCGAGCTGCACCCGGATATAATTTTCCGCGCCGCCGGATACGCTGACGCTGGCCACGCCGGTCAGAGACTCCAGTTCCGGCACCAGAGTATCATCCACATAAGCCATCATGTCTGACGAACCGTTATTGGTCACGGACAGAGTCATCGTATCCATGGCGTTGACGTCCATCTGCAGGATGATGGGATCCTGGGCATCATCGGGCAGGTCGAGGGCGTCCAGCGCCGCGGACAGATCCGTGTAGGCGTCATTCATATCCTGGTCGTAATCATAAGTTAATGCTACAATCGAATAGTTTTCATAGGAGTAGGACAGGCAGCTGTCCACGCCGGAGAGTGTCTGCCCGGCATCCTCCACCTCCTTGGTGATCAGTTCCTCCACACTTTCCGGGTCGGCGCCGGGGTACACCGTGGTAACCATCATCATCGGCATATCGATATCCGGTATCAGTTCCAGATTAAAACTAGGAATGGACGAGATACCGAAGACCGCGATGGCCAGAATGATCAGGGTGACGGAAACGGGCCGCCGCAATACAAGTTTGACCAGACTCATTCTTCCGCCTCCTCATCTGTATCCTGTTTGTCATTTTCCGAATCATCGTCCTCAGAGGTATTTTCATCGGCATCGCCATCCCCGGAATCATTTTCATCCGCATTATCACTGTCAGAGGCGTTGTTATCAGAAACGTCATCTGCCGAATCATTTTCATCCACATCGTCTGTGATGGCGTCCTTTTCGTTTTCATCCGTGTCATCGCTGCCGTCTGGAGTTGCGATCAAGGCACCGTCCTTTAATCCGGAAGCGGAGGTGGTGATTACTTCTTCCCCGACATCCAGGCCGGATGTCACCACGATGGAATCATCATTATATAAGCCGGTGGTGATATCTTTTCGCACGGCGACTCCATCATCTACGTAGTAGACATAGGACTGGTTGTCGTCGTAATACACGGCGTCATAAGGGATGATGATGCTGTTGGCTGCCTCGGAGGTGACCACGGAAAGAGAAACACTGATTCCTGAGGACATGGCATTATTTTCATTAAAATAAATCTGTGCTTCCACTTTAAAGAGACCCTTGGTGGAATCCACTGCGGTTCCGATAGAGGATACGCTGCCCCGGTACGTGGTACCGTTGTTGTCCACTTCTACGGAATTTCCGATCTGCAGGAAATCCTTCACTTCCTCTGTGACATAGAAGGTGACCAGCATCGAATCTTCGGAAGAGATAGTGAATGCGGTATAACCGGTGGAAGCCAGCTCATTTTCTGACACATTGACAGCCTCCACGACGCCGTCAATCGGCGCGGTGACGGTATAAAGACTCTTTTGATATTCCGCTGAATCGACACCAATCTCGGCAGCGGCAATCTGAGCATCATACACATCCGTGCTGGTAGAAGAAGAGGAGAGGGCGTCCTCCGCGGAACTGATGCTGCTCTTTGTAGCGTCAATCTGAGAATTCAATGTTTCGATGCTGCTTTTTACGGTAGCGATGCTGCTGACGGTCTGTTCATAGTTGGTAGAGGCGGTAGAGTAAGCTGTCTCGGCGTCATCTGCCGTTTCCTTTAGAGAAGTCAGACCGGAATCACTCAGATATTCTACGGTAACGCCGGCACTGGAAAGACTGCTCATCAACGCTGTCGCCGTGGAAGCCTTTTCAGCGGCGGTCGCATCGACATTTCCCTCTTCGTCGGTCGTGACGGCGGTAGCCGCCGCGGTCAGGCCGGCCGTAGTCTGGCAATCCGGGTTCGCGGACAAAAAGGTCTGGTAATTGACATAAAGTGTCTGCGCGCTTTTATAGGTCTGCTTTGCCGCCTCGGCTGCCGTCTGGGCCTGATTCATGGCTGTTTTTAATTTCTTTCGGGCAGTTTTGAGATCTTCGAGCTGTTCCTTGGCTGACGATAACGATTTCTGATAGCTGGACAGCGTATCATATAACGTATCGATGCTGGATTGGGACTGGGAGGTGGCGGAATCAATCTGTTCCTCCGCGGCGTCCTTGCTCGCTTCGGCGCTGTCTACGGAACTCTGCGCGCTTTCTACCTGCAGATCGGCTGCCGTATCGTCAAACTGGCAGAGAACGTCCCCTTCCTTGACCGTATCACCGACCTTTACATTGACCTCGGTCACTGTACCGGAAACAAGAGGCGTCACATTGACAGAATTATTCGGCGCGACCGTTCCGATATACGTTCCGGTTACCTCCAGCGTGCCGTACCCCGCCTTCTGGGTCTCCACGTAGATTCCGGAAGAAGTCGTTTCGGAATCGCTGCTGCTACATCCGGTCAGCAGACTTGCCGATAACAATACTGCTGCCACCGCTTTGTAATATTTTTTCTTTGATTGAAACATATTCGCCTCTCCTCCTTACTGTTGTCTGGGCATTTAGTCCATTTCCCTGTTGAGAGATTCCTGCAGCTTCTTTATGGTTGACATGAGCTGTCGCATATTATCTTCTCCGACATCTGCAAAAACTCTCGATAAACACTCTTCCATGATCGCATTCGCTTCGTTGATGGTTTTCTCTCCTTCTTCTGTGATCCATACCAGAACATTTCGCCGGTCATGCTCATCCACGGTCCGCGTGATCAGCCCCTTTTTATCTAAGGAGCGCAAGGTGCGGGAAACGACAGACGGCGGCGCGCCCAGTTCCTTTACCAGCGCGGAGACCTTGATGCATTGTTTTTCTTCTGCTGCTTCTTTCGATACATCTTCTTCGTTTTCCTGCTGATTCTGCCTGCTTTCAGAGCAATTTTCCGTATCTTCCGGGGAAATCTCTAAATCTTCCGAATGATCCATTGACGGCTGGTCAGACGTCAATGTAAAAAGTGATTGCATCATATTGAGCAGAGCAAATTCCTCCATGGAAAGGTTCGGAATCAGACGAAAAATATCCGCTTTGCGGATCTCCTTAATGATAGAAATAAAACTCAATAATTTATTCTCCATAGCTCCCTCCTTATTGTATTGAAATGTTGATTATGAATGAGCTTTGTGTGACTGAAAGCAGACATGGTATAGTAACGGGGATGACCCCGAATCTACCATGTTAGCCGCAAGTAGTCAAAATGTGTTGTAAATATTTTAAAATTATAAAATTTAATTTCATAAAAATATTTACATTAAAAATATTTAGCAGTACTAATTGTTTATTCGTACTAAAATATAGTCATTATAGTCATTCTGCGTTCATCTGTCAAGGGGTTATTGAAAAATCAGATTGTATTTTTCTATATGATGGTGAACCTTCCGTGTCCATAAGATAAAAAACAGCCTTTTTCTTCATAATGCCACTGAAAATATGTTGCGTTGAACACATTTTGAAAAAATAAATTTCGCAAATGCGACACAAATGTTTTTTAAAATGTATCAAAATGAAAGAATTAAGATCAAGGAAGGAGAGTCTTTATGAATAACGAATTTATGAATGGACAAAACAATGATAGAAACATGGATACGGACAATTATCAGAACGTCAAGGGGAATACCGGTGAGGTTCAGAGTGGTCAAAAGGATGCCAGTCAGATGTGGAATGAAGGACAAAATTCCGGCTCGACACGGAATACCGAACAAAACGACAGCCCGGTTTGTAGTAGCGTCCATAACGTCAAATAGTTTTCAAACTCCGAACAA
>JAJQDO010000100.1:5641-9303 GCA_021202175.1 Clostridiales bacterium
GGAACGTATATGATGAAGGAGACGGTTTCCGGGGAATCTGATACGATGGAAAATCAGGAAGAGGTTTTTCAGGCGCAGCAGACTGACGGTAATCAGAATAATTATTTCCAGAATCAGCAGGCTGATGGTAATCAGGAAGAATTCACCCAGGAACAACAGACCGGCGGAGACGGAACATCGAAATCATCGTCTGCGAAGTCTGGAGGCTTGAAAATGGTAGCTCTGGCTTTATGCTGTGCCCTGATCGGCGGCGTGGCCGGGGCTGGTGTCTCAACTTTGACCGGTAATTCCGGCAGCAGCAGTTCCACGACGATACTGACCGGCAGCAGAGATACGACGGTGAATACGAGCACTGTCGATACAAGCGAGGAACTGACTGCTTCTGAGGTGTATGCGCAGAACGTGAATTCCACGGTCGGCATCACGACGACAGTGACGACTAATTATTTTGGATATGAGACCACCTCTGCCGCTTCTGGTTCCGGCTTTATCCTGACATCCGACGGTTACGTGCTGACCAATTACCATGTCATCGAGGATTCCAGCGAGATTACGGTCAGCACCTACGATGGTACGACCTACGATGCGGAACTGATCGGTTATGATGAGAGCAACGATATTGCGGTTTTAAAGATTGAAGCCAGCGACCTGACGCCGGTTGTCCTGGGGGATTCGGATGCATTGAGTGTAGGTGACAGCGTAGTAGCCATCGGAAATCCACTTGGTGAGCTGACCTTTTCTCTGACTTCCGGTTCGATCAGTGCGCTGAATCGTTCTGTTACCATGTCAACCAATGTGACAATGACGCTGATTCAGACGGACTGTGCCATCAATTCCGGTAATTCCGGCGGCGCTCTGTTTAATATGTACGGTGAGGTCATCGGTATCACCAACGCCAAGTATTCTTCCAGCGATTCCTCTGAAGCATCCATCGATAATATTGGATTTGCGATTCCGATTAATGAGGTGAAGGATATCGTCACCAGCATCATTGAGTCCGGGACTTATGAGAAGAGTTATATCGGCGTCAGTGTTATTGATGCTTCTGTCAGCGCACAGTATGGATATGAATCCCCTGTCAGCTCCGGCGCTGTCGTAATGAGTGTGACGGAAGGAAGCCCGGCAGAAGAAGCCGGTCTGCAGGCAGGTGACGTTATCACCAAGGCAGACGATACGGAAATTAGCGGCGGCAGCGAGCTTTCTTCTCTGATATCATCGAAAACATCGGGAGAGGAAGTCGTGCTCACGGTCTACAGAGACAGCGAAACGATGGAGATTACGGTAACGGTGGGTTCTCAAACACAATCGGCTTTGCCGGACGAGAGTGACAGCACGGATTCCGACACGGACAGTTCCGGAACGGATGGCTCTGATAATGGCATCACTGGCGGGGATAATTCTGGCAACAGTGATTTTGGTAACGGCAACTCCGGCAAGGGTGGCTCCGGAAGGAACGGGCAGTCGGACGATTCCCTGGATAATTATGATGATAGCGAATCAAGCGACAGTGCGGATGGCACGGTATAATTTATAATAATAAAGGAACTGGATGAAAGCCACGTTGCTCTTCACATCGTTGGACGCGTTTGAAAATGAGCATAATAATCATAACTGTTCATATACTTGAAAATAAGCATAATCATAATTGTTCATATAATTGTTCATATATAGCCGTGAACAATAATTCGGAATGGAGATTTTGATGAAATTATTACTTGCTGAAGATGAAAAGTCTCTGTCAAAGGCGTTGGCGACGATTCTGCGGCGCAATAAGTATATCGTAGATACGGCTTACGATGGATTAGAGGCTCTGGAGCACTTGGAAAAAGATAATTATGATATCGTGATCCTGGATATCATGATGCCCAAGATGGATGGCGTGACCGTATTAAAGCGGATTCGGGAGAAAGGGAATCTTACGCCGGTTATCCTGCTGACAGCCAAAGGGGAGACGGATGATAAGGTGACCGGTCTGGACGCCGGTGCTAACGATTACCTGACGAAACCTTTTCAATCGAAAGAACTGATGGCCCGAATCCGGGCCATCACCAGGATGAATGAATATCAGCAGCATTCGAAGCTGCATTTAGAAAATGTGACGCTTGACCGCGCGACGTTTGAAATGGCGACGCCTTCCGGGAGTTTCCGCCTGGCGAATAAAGAATTCCAGATGCTTGAATTGATGATGTCCAACCCACGCAGTGTCATCCCCTCAGAACGTTTTTTTGAGAAACTGTGGAGCGAGGAAGAGGATATGGAGCCTGATGTGGTGTGGGTATACATTTCCTATCTGAAACAGAAACTGCAGGCACTGCATGCGGATATTCAGATTCTTGGCGATCGTGATGACGGGTATCATCTGGAACTCGGAGGATGATTTTAAAAAGTATGATTTGCGATTTCAAGTGAGGGAATCACTAATATCGATATCAGTGTGGAAAAGTGAGGTGTCCATAATGATGATGTTGCACTAATTCGAGTATCCACTGTTATGGTTATATTGTAATGATAGTGTGGAAAAAAATTACAGTAATGATGTCATGCGGGAAACAAAGAAATCGCTGTGCTGATGTAATATGTAATGGTTGTGGAAAATGTAGAACGGATAGAAGGGAAGGGAGACTTCATGATTCGAAAACTGCGTATAAAATTAGTGATGGCAGCCATGTTCTCTCTTTTTATCGTCCTATCGATACTGATTGCCCTGATCAGCATATTGAATTATCGCAGCATTGTTAGCAATGCGGATATCATGCTGTCAGTTCTGGCATCAAATAACGGTGATTTCCCTGATTCGTCGGATGATTGGGCAAACAATGATTTTCTGAAATCACCGGAACTGCCCTATGAATCCAGGTACTTCTATGTGTCCCTGGACAGCACCGGAAATGTCCTGGATACGGACATTGACCAGATTGCTGCCGTGGATGACTCCACCGCCTCGGTATACGCGCAGAAGGTGTGGGATAAGGGAGACAGCCAGGGATTTGTGGACGATTACCGATACATCGTCTACAAAAAAAGTTCCCATGAAATTGTTGTCATATTTCTTGATTGCGGGCGGAATCTTGATAACTTAAAGACCTTTGTCAACACCAGCATCGTTGTTGCCGTAGCGGGGCTCGTGGCAGTCCTGTTGCTGCTTTTCATGATTTCCGGAAGGATTGTGAGACCATTTTCCGAAAATTATGAAAAACAGATTCGCTTCATCACAGATGCCGGCCATGAGTTAAAAACACCGCTGGCTTGCATTAATGCGGATGCGGAGGTGCTGGAAATGGATTTCGGGGAAAATGAGTGGCTTGCTGATATCCAGAAACAGACCAGACAGATGGCAGACCTGACGGCGGATCTGATCACCTTGACACGTGCCAGCGAAGGGTCGCCCAAAGAAAAAATGCTGACGGTCTCTCTTTCTGATATCGCACAAAAGGCGGCAGATCCCTTCCAGAGCCTGGCGAAGGCACAGAAGAAGACGATTCTCTGCAATATCCAGCCGAACCTGATGATGCGCTGCGATGAAAAAGCCATGCATCGTCTGATTGTGATCTTGTTAGATAATGCCGTTAAATATTCGGCAGAAGAAGGCAAAATTTCGCTTACCCTGACGAAAAAAAGAAATCTGATTCAATTGGTCGTATATAATACCACACCATTCATTG
>JAJQDO010000193.1 GCA_021202175.1 Clostridiales bacterium
TGCTTCTAGCGAATGGAAGAGTGAAGAAAAAGGTCAGTATCTCCTTCCGAAATGTCAGCAGAAGTTTACCTCTGCTGAACTGGTAGAACACTGGAAGAAACTCTGCGAGAAATATCCGATTTACTCCATCGAGGATGGTCTGGATGAAGAGGACTGGGAAGGCTGGCAGATGATGACGAAGGAGCTTGGCGGAAAAGTACAACTGGTAGGCGATGACCTGTTTGAAACGAATACAGAACGTCTGTCCAAAGGCAGCAGCCTGGGTTGTGGAAATTCCATCCTTATCAAATTAAACCAGATTGGTTCTGTTTCTGAGACTCTTGAAGCCATCAAGATGGCACACAACGCTGGTTACACTGCAGTGACATCCCATCGCTCTGGGGAGACAGAGGATACGACTATCGCAGACCTGGCTGTTGCGTTGAACACCTGTCAGATTAAAACTGGTGCTCCAAGCCGCAGCGAGCGAGTGGCGAAATACAATCAGTTGCTTCGTATCGAGGAGGAACTTGGGCAGGCATCTGTTTATCCGGGGAAGAATGCTTTTCATATTTCAAGATAATGTATAGTACTATCTTATATCTTTCATATAACTAATTAACATAAGGTAACAATTATTTCCTGAACATACCCAAAAACCAGAGGAAACTCCCGGAGATGCATTCTTCGGGAGTTTTCTCTGTTGTTTCCTCTTGAGAAATGACTGCGTTTACAGAAAGGAACAGAAAATTGCAAAAAATTATAAAGCCGAGATATTTATTGCCTGACATAAAAATCAGATATATAATGTAATAGATATGACATATTTTATTGTGCCGTCCTGTACAGATGAAGCTGAAATCAGGATATAAAAGAAAATAAAACAGATACAATCAGGAGAAATAAGCCATGCCGCAGTATACGGAATACATCGCCTCCCGGCGAAAGAAAATAGAACCGGAGTCAGAGGACTATCTGAAAAATTTAATAGAGATCACCAGAAGTTTTCGTTCCTTTGATGCGTCTTTGGATGAATTCCTGATCGCACACGGATATTCCGGGGATATCAGTAACGTGGAAGACAAGGTGGATTTCATTGAGGCGAAATTTAAGGCAGCGGGAATTCCCAGACCGAGAAATGTACGGGATTGGTATCAGAAACACTCCCGGCCGGATGGGACGCGGAGAATATCACAGGTGCAGATATGTTTTGCATTTGACCTTTCGCTGGGAGAAGCAAAGGATTTTTTTCGCAGAGTATGTCTGGAGCGGGATTTTGACTGCCATGATCTGAATGAGCTTGTGTATTATTTCGCCCTAAAGAACGAACTCAGCTATCCACAGGCCCGGAAGATTATTGAAAAACTTCCCAAAACGGAAAGTGTTCCTCTGAACGATGTGGAGAATGTCATTTATACGCAAAGAATCCGGGACGAAGTCGAATCCTTTACGAAGGAGGAAGAACTCCTGGCATATATTAATGATAATGTGGAACAGTTCGGTTATAACAATGCATCCGGGACAAAGAGGATCCAGGAACTGTGGGAGGAGATTGCGTCAGAAAATGGATTGTGTGCCCAGGAAAGGCAAATGCTTTATTACGCGGATGCGTATTTGCCAGAAGAGGAGATCTCTGACGCAAAGAGAGAATCCATTGGAAAGAAAGAAAGACGGGTCGATTCGACATCGACATTTGGGGTTCTTTTGCAGATTCTGGGTCTGTCGGATACCTATACATCCAGGTGGGGAAAGGATCGCTCATTGAAACCTTTTCTGTCGAATAATGAGGCAATCCATCCGATCGCGGAAAGTGTTTTCCCGGATCGCGATGGCATCGAAAAGGTTTTGCATGGGAAACATGTCTCTTATGAACGTATCCGGAAGATTCTCATTCTTCTTTTGTTTTACAAGTTCTGGATAGAGATCGCCCTGGAAAATGCTGCGGAAGGGGAAGAATTTCCGTATCAGGATATTAGTGAAAACGAGGAACGTTTTGTCGCTTATATGAATGATGAACTATCTGATGTGGGGCTGCAGGCGTTGTATGAAGGCAATCCCTATGACTGGATTTTCCTTTTTGCGGCCTCTGCCGTTTATGATGGAGATATTGTAAGCCCATTGGATAATCTGCGCGACTATATGAAGCAATTGATCAGTATCAAGCAGCTTGATACGTAGTCTGTTTTCACAAATCCAGATAATTTCAGACGCCTGATAAAATGTAGGGAAAGCATTGTACGAAGGAGAAGATATGGATCAGAGAGACCTGTTACAACCGAATACAGAGCTGCGTTTTTATCTGAAGAATGGAACATCTGTAACGTATGTCATGCAATCTGTTCAGGGTGTCGGAAGTCTATGTGTGTTATACAGTGCATATTATCTGGATAATCTGGGTCTAAAGAAAAGTGTAAAGATTAAAGAATATAATCCGGCCAAATTTCATTTAGAACGAAAACAGGATCTGTCTTTTGAGATTCCTGATTATGAGCAGGAATCATTCCTGAAGCTGAAATGTCGTATCATGCAAAGTTATCATGTCAGCCATCAGCTTTTTCAAACGGAGCATACTGCCAATTCCATTTCCAACGCGGAAAATATTTATGAAGCGTATGGAACAGTTTATATCGTCTATGCCTACATGGAAGGGCAGGATCTGGCGCATTATCCGGTTCCTTCGGTGATAGAAGCGGTTCGCATCACAAAGAGCGTGGCCAAAGCAGTTCATAAGATTCATGAGGCGGGGTTCCTGTATCTTGATGTCAAACCGGAAAACATTCTGATTTTAGATGGAACGACAGATTTGATTCAACTCTTTGATTTTGATTCCTTAATTCCGATGAACGAAAAGGATAATCTGATGGAAGTGCGCATTACTTTTTCCAAAGGTTTCTCGCCGGTAGAGCAACGGTTGGGAGATCTGGCTAACATCGGGAAACATTCCGATGTTTACAGTATCGGCGCGCTTTTGTTTTATCTGTTGTATGGAGTTACTCCGAAAGCATCGGATTGTAACCGAAGAGTCCCCTATCGTTTTGAAAAATCCAGATTCGATTTTTTTCATTTTCATGATATTCTGGGAAAGGAAATATCGAGGTTTCTTCAGAAAACGCTTCAAAGCTATATCGGGGATCGGTATGAAAATATGGTACCGGTAATCAAGTGTCTGGAGAAGATAGAACGGCTAGCGGATTCCTCACGAGAGTTTGTGCTGACGCAGATTCCGTCTTTCAGGCCGGAATTGATCGGAAGAAAGGAAGAAATCTCTGCTATCAGAGACTGGATGAAATCATCCGATCCGGTTCTCTTTGTTACCGGTATGGGCGGCATTGGTAAAAGTTCTGTCGTTTGCGCTGCCGTACAAAAAGATGCGGATTGTTTTGATGCCGTATCTTATATGAGATATCATGGTTCGGTGATGGAAACGATTGCTGATGATCATAACTTATGTCTTCAGAATCTGGAAAAAGATTCCGCGGAGACATTGCAGGAGTATGCGCAGCGAAAAATGTCTCATGTAAGAAAATTGTGCCGGGAGAACCGGATATTGCTCGTCATGGATAATTATGAAGGAGAACTTTCCGGAGAATTAACGGAACTGCTGCATCTTGGCTGCAAAACTTTGATTGTGTCCAGACAGATAGAGACGGGTCATTATCCCCTGATCCGTATCGAGAAAATGCAGCGGATGAGTGAACAGAAAGAACTATTTTTATATTATTTAAATCGGGATGCGCAGGAATTCACTGCGGAAGACGATGCGATTCTTTCAGAAATGATTCAGCTCCTGGATGGGCACACGTTGTCTGTTGAGCTGCTCGCCAAGCAGATTCGAGCGAGTTTTCTGACCTTAAAAGAGGCACTGGCGCTGATTCAAAAGAATGGTTTTTCCAGAATGGGTGAGGAGACAGTTCTTTATGAGAAAGACGGGGCAAACTCTTATCAGACGATTCAGAAAGTGATTGCTTCTCTCTATGAATTGGACGGCGTAACACAGTGTCAGCGGAATCTGCTGAAACTTCTGTCGTTCAGTGATATTCGCGGCGTTGACAGCAGACTATTTATAAAAGCAAACCGATTGGCAAACAGAGAAGAAATCAATATTCTTACCCGAACGGGATGGATTTCGGTAAATGGGGAGAGCATTTATCTCCATCCATTGATTGGAGAGGTGCTGCGAAACACTGCCTGGGATGAATCTGGCAGGCAATCCGTCGTACAATTAATCGATGAACTCCAGAATGACATTGCGATGATGACAGAGTATGTGCATTCGATAACTGATTCCTCTTTGCCAAAATATTTGGATTATGCCAGAACGATTCTTTCCGACAGCACGATTCGAGAAATGATACCGTCTGACTCCTGTGCCAATCTGTGGTGCCTGGTGGCGGCGAATCTGGAAAGAGATGAGGAAGCCTATATTTTACATTGCGCCGAAAATGTTGATATTCGGTTGATTGATTCGGACAGGACGCTTCTCAAGCTGTGGGATATTTCCATACGCATGCTCTGTGAGGCTGGCGCGTTTGGTGAAGCGGAAGAAATGCTCTTAACAGCAAATGAATATCTCCATGAAACGTATGCGGACGAGTACGCCTGGGCGTTTTATTATGGAAACATCGAGACCGAATATTATGAATACCTGTTATACGATGAGAATCAGGATGTTCCGCACGAGCAGAGCATGGAAAGTTTATATGAGGCAAATGAGAAAGCGATTCTTTTGTCCTCCTGTTCCAAAGAGGAAAGCGCGAAGAATCTCCAGGCAAGATTTGTGACAGATCGCATAAACTTTCTGATTCGACTGGGTGGGAAGGAAGATGAAAATCTGGAAGAACTATTTTCCGAGAGT
The DNA here is from genome assembly GCA_021202175.1 of Clostridiales bacterium. Taxonomy (GTDB): domain Bacteria; phylum Bacillota; class Clostridia; order Lachnospirales; family Lachnospiraceae; genus Anaerobutyricum. Next base: position 4,835 of record JAJQDO010000193.1, read on the forward strand.
GAGGAATTGATTCGGGAAATGCCTTATCGAGAACCGGAAATTGAAATGTCCAGGTACCTTGCCTATATGTGGTATGATACGATTTTTGAGAACAACCATGACGCGGCTGTTCAGGCGTGGGAAAGCGCCAGGGAAATCAGTGAAGAGGTTCAGTATCCGGATTTGGAAAAGATAGATGCGTTTATTGTTCCCGGTGCAGAAATCGAAGTGCAATTTGGGAACTACGATAGGTCTGTTTCTCTTTTAAATAAGGGAATTGAGCTGTGTGAGAGCCATGATGATGCTATCCCGTATCTGAGAAAAAAGGAAGAACTCCTGGAACACATTCAGGATGTCCTGTCCATAAAAGAATCTTTGTGAAAATAATCTTACTGCCTGTAGTCATTTGACTTTTCAAAGACACGTCCTGTCCGTAAAAGAATCTTCGTCAGAATAACCTTATTATCTGCAGTCATTTGACTTTTCGAGAATATTTCCTGTCTATAAAAGTATCTTTATGAAAAATGAGGTTGCCTTATCTGCTTATTTTGTAGAGAGACAGCCTTTTACATTATATTCCTTATGAAGAATCGTTTACCATTAAATACTTCCAAGAAGGATTATTTGGTAAACTTTTCTTCGGGCAGAATGGACAAGAAATTCATTAGCGACCAATAAATTTTTCATTCATTAAGTATCTTCGAAAAGCGACATTTATACATAGTGATGCCTGCGAAGCAGGCATGTCAGTTTACTGTGAAATGTTGCAAAGAAATAGCCATTTTGCATTTGAAAATCCAGAAAAAAAGTACCGCCTGCTATAGTCATAGTAACGAAAACAGGAAAAATAAACCACACAATCATTGGGGAAGGAGATTCACTTATGAAGAATGAAAAAAATGTACGTAACAGGAGGGTCGCTTTGTTGGCGGGAGTGCTTATGACGGGAATATTTATGTTTGGGCTGGCTGGATGTGGGAATACACAAACAGCTACAGACACGGAAACCGATACAGGACAATTTCAGGAGACGGTGACAGTGGAAGAGACGCAGACAATGGAAAAAGATTCGGTTGAGGTTGGCGAATTTGATACAAACGCGACTATCGAGGAAACGGTATTGATTGATCAGGATGATATTAAGGTCACTGCGACCGAATTAACATTTTCTAATTATTCGGCAGAGTTGTCGATTACGATAGAGAACAACAGTGACAAAGATTTAAGCTTCATTGCCGAATCATTAGGGTATTCCTGTAATGCGATCAATGGTTACATGATTGCGGACGGTTATTTCAATGAGGACGTTGCTGCCGGTAAAAAGACAAATGAAACAGTCAGTTTCAGTATTTCTGAATTACAAATGTATGGAATCAACTCGATTGCGGATATTGAGATAGGTATTTATACTACGGACGATGACTATAACAATACCTATTATGAACCAAAGAAGATTCTTACCTCGGAGGCGGAATCTTATGACTATGAAACGGATACCTATAAAGATTCCGTGGAAAATGGTGTACTGGAAAGCCTTGGAAACTGCACTGTAGATTTCTGGGATACGGAGCAGATTTATAGCGAAGAAGGCGTCTCCATAGAGTCTGTAGCTCTTATTACGAACGAGGAAGGAGAACAGTCGTTCTTTATCGAGTTTGCCAATGAATCAGAACAGATGGTGGATGCAGTCCTCTCTGATATCGCTGTGAATGATTTGATATTGTATGGCGGCACCTGGTCTTCGGATACCATCAATCCAGCTGCGAAAGGGATCGTAGATATTCAGATAAACAGTCTTCTGGATGAAAGCTTCCAGGAATTAATCAATGTGGGAGATATCTGTTCTCTAAGTTTTGATCTCGTATTAGAGGACGCAGATAACGATGATATTACAGCAAAGGAGCGCGTCACCATAACGGTTTCCGAAAATGGAACATCTTATTCCGTATCGGGAACACCGGTGTTGGAAAGTAATGGGGTTACGCTGACCGAGATAGGAATTGTTCCGGATGAAGATAGCAGTTTATATGCATATCAGATCTTCTATATCGTTGAGAACGGAACGTCGGATACCATTAACGCAGGCTGTGACTATGATTCCCTGTCGATTAACGGATATATGGTTGATTTCTATGATTTTTGTGGAAATATTCCTGCAGGCATGACAGGGCTTTTGCGGATTGATTTATATGAAGATGATGTGGAAGATATTGGAATATCATCGGTGGATGACATCGAAGAAATTGAATTTGTTTTTACGGCGACTGATGAACAGTATAACGAAATAGTAGAGGAAACCGTGCTGTCTGAGAAATGATAAATACGGCAACATCTGGCAGAGCAACCCGGGCAGCTTTCCATGGGAAAGCTGCCCGGGTTGTATTTATTTTTGCGCGACAAAGAGGGTGCCCACTTTTTCTCCGTTTATGATATCATACAGTACGTGTGGCGTCTTGCCGTTGGTGACGATGACATCAATGCCCTGCAAGGTGGCGATATCTGCCGCCTGCAGTTTTGTACGCATACCGCCGGTTCCTCTCCTCGATCCGGCTCCGCCAGCGAGATTATAGGTGGAATCATCGACTTTTTCTACCCGGCTGATCAGTTTTGCGTTTTTAAATAATCGGGGATCCTTGTCAAAAAAGCCGTCTATATCCGATAAAATGATGAGCTTGTCCGCGCGGCATAGCACGGCCACGACGGCGGAGAGCATATCGTTGTCACCGAATATCTTATCATCGGATTCAATCTCCTTGTAGCTGACGGAATCATTTTCATTGACAATGGGAATGATCTCCTGCTCGAGCAGGGCCTCAAATGTATTAGCCAGGTTTTCTTTCTTTTCCTCGTCCCGGATATCATCGGCATTCAGCAAAATTTGTGCTACCGTCTTGTTGTAATAACCGAAAAATTTATCGTATAAAAACATATTCTCGCATTGGCCAACAGCGGCTGCAGCCTGTTTCATCCGCATTTCTGTAGGCTTTTTTGTGAGACGCATTTTCTGTGCTCCCACAGCAATCGCACCGGATGATACGAGTACGACTTCATTTCCCATGTTCTGTATATCTGATAAAATGAGCGCTAAATCTTCAAATTTTTTTAAATTACTTTTCCCTAAATCGTTTGTAAGAGTAGATGTCCCTACTTTAACAACAATGCGGTTTCTTTTTATTCCCATCGGGTCTCTCCTTTGTCTGTTGATTACAATGTATTCCTTTATTATTTTTTTGGCAACAGTTGGATTATAATACAGAGAACGAAAGTTGTAAATCATTTTGCGAACCAACCTATGGCATTTTACGAAGTGGCTCATGGTATTACAATGCAAATCGCAACCCTGTCGAAAGACGGTGTACCCGGTTTCCTAGCTTAGTCTGGAGTTTCTCGAATCCCGGCATTCCGGTGCAGTGCCCGGTGTAAATATGCTCAATGTCCTCTTGTAAGAATATATTGCATAGTGCATCGATTTCCATATCGGAAAAAGCGCAGATTTCTATGCCATTCTTTTTTCCCTTCATGTGCAGTCCGCCGATATATGCATAAACATGCTTATACCCGCAGGCTTCCTTCGCTTCCCGGATGATGTTGGCAGCGCCCCATGGGAACAACTGTTGAAAATCACCAGCCCTTTTTCGGTATCGAACACCAGACTCTGTTCATGTGTAAAATCATCTGGCAGAATCTGCCCATCCAGGCTTTTGTATAATTTGCTTTTTTCTCCAATACAGTGACTTTCATTTCCTGAGTCATAAGTTTACGCTCCTTTCCGGGTTGTAGAATGAATCCTGTTAATGTTCATAGATTGATTTTTATTATAAATTTATTCTGTTCAAAAATCAATGCATGTATGGAATCAGCGAAAAATAAACGGAATCTGGTATGGTTAGCTGACAACCATAAGTTTGGCAAATAGTCTGGTGAGTGCTTTGCCACCATAAAAAATAAAGAAGAATCCCCAGCCTGTATAGCCCTGCGGTCTGGGGATTCTTTGTTTCAATACGATACTTGTTGCCTATAATATTGTAATTCCTTTTGCTGCCGCTTCTTCGTAAATCTCATCCGGCCATACGGATACCTGTATCTCGCCGATATGAGCTTTGCGCAGATAGAACATGCAGATACGGGACTGGCCGATACCGCCGCCGATGGTCTGCGGTAGTTTTCCCTCAAGAAGGTCTTTCTGGAAGGGGAGTTCCGCGCGTTCTTCGCAGCCGGATTTTTTCAGTTGTTCCCGGAGCACCTCGGCATTGACACGGATTCCCATGGAAGACAGTTCCAGAGCGATATCCAGCAC
>JAJQDO010000256.1:0-5028 GCA_021202175.1 Clostridiales bacterium
GAGTAAATATTTGTAATATGTTAGCAACGTAAGGAGGCAGAGATATGGATTATCTGGATTTCTTTGATTTTTTGTCAAATGAAAACACTCTGCGAAAAGTAACGGAAGAAAGCGTCTTTGACGACAGTCCGTTAAAAGATACCATAGAGAATAATAAGTGCATACCGATTCCTAAATTTATGGAAATATCACGTCGCGTATTCTTTCGGCTGAAGAATTTCACCCGGAAAGATGCGATGTTGATGGACACTTACGGTTGTGACAGCATATTTTTGCGTTTCTTCGTTAACGAACGTATGGAGGAGGAGTTTGATATTATCGCGTGTGATTTTTTTGTACACGAATATCGGAACATCGGCAGATACCATAAACATCGATACCTGGATGAAGGAGATTACGCGGAGGACGCGGGAAAGAGATTTCAGAATATCATCCTTAATCTGATATTTAACGCCTATAAAGAAGGCAGTTCCTTTGCGAAAACACAGCTTTTATATATTTATAAAAAATACTATAAAAAGGAATATGATCTGATCAAACGCTTTCGAAATGTGAATACGAGAACCCTTTTGGAACTAACGCAGACACAGATAGAGATTTCGGATACATTGAAGATGACCGCTCGTATTTTGGTGATCGCCGAGATGATCGGGATACAGAAGGATGAAGATTGTCTGTTTCTCTATCTGTTTTTGGATGAGTGGAATAAAGTATTGGATGATAATAAGCCGTCTCCTGCTTCAATATCACAGGACAAGCGCAAGGGGCATTATTGTCAGGAGACAGAGAAAGAAGAGTCTGATACGTATGAAGATGTGGAAGTAGTGCCTGATTTGAATGAGAATGTGGATAACGAGTCTGATTCGGTTCAGGATCCAGGATATGGGCATCAAGCGAGCCAGTCCCCTGATTCGAAAAGTGGCATAAATTACAACAATATGAATTATAACGATACGAACTATAAAGATACGAACTATAATGATATAGATTATAATGATACAGACTATAGAGCGGAGGTAGAGCTTCTGATTTGTGATAAGCTAGCCGAGAATGGAGGATTTTCGGTGAATCGCAATCCGTCAGATGTCCTTTATAGACCAGAGGAAGTTTCTGTTTTTCCAAGGCAGGAGAAATCGAAATCGATTCCCGCGCCACGGCGTCCGCAGACAGGAGTGATATATCCTGTTGAACCGACGCATGTCGAGGAGCCAACGATTCATGAGAACCCGGCGCTGTTAAAGGAGATGGATTCTTTGCGGGAAAAGATACGCATGTTGGAAAAAAACGAGAAATCATATCGAAACGAGATCGTCCGCAAAGACAGGCTGCTCCGCAAGCAGGAAGACAGTCTTCAAAAATACAGAGACGAGCATGTGGAGCTGACGGCATTGAGGAGCCACGTTTATCAGCTTACCCAAGTCGATGTCGAGAAAACGGGCATCTCGATTTCAAAGATGAAAGAAGAGATAGCGTCAAGGCGTATTATCGTAATCGGTGGACATGAAAACTGGGTCAATAAATTAAAAAAAGAATTTTCAGCCTGGACATTTATTTCCGCAAGGATATCCGGCACTGTAAATGGCGACATCATAAAACATGCGGAAAAGGTGTATTTTTTTACGGATGCCATGTCTCACGGTGTATATTATCGATACATACAGACGGCAAGGGAGTACGTCGTGCCGTTCGGGTATATCCACGATGTGAATATTAACAGGAACATCACGCAGATATTTAAAGAAATGTCAGAACAGTAATCAGAACACTAAAAAAGAGCAAAACTACTTGACTTCCGGATAGAATATTTATGTATATCAATCATCAAGAGTTTCAACTGATGAAAAGAGGAACAGAATTACTTGACTTTCGAACAGAATATTTGTGTATATCAATCATCAAGAGTTTCAGCTGATGAAAAGAGAAACAGAATTACTAGACTTTCGGACAGAATATTTATGTATATCAATCATCAAAAGCTTCAGCTTGTTAAAAGAGCAGCAGAGCGTGGAATTATAGGAGCAGAGTGTGGAATTATGGTAGCAGAAGTAGTAAGTGGGATGGTGCAGGGGATACAGGGTGAGCTGATCACGGTGCAGACGGATATCAGTGACGGGCTGCCGGTTTTTTACATGATCGGACATTTGTCAGCGGAGGTGAAGGAAGCGAAAGAACGGGTGCGGACCGCACTAAAAAACACCGGCTTTCATCTGCCACCCAAAAGGGTGTCCGTGAACCTGGCTCCTGCGGATATCCGAAAGAACGGAACTTATTTTGACCTGGCAATCGCAGTCGGCCTGTTTACTGCCATGGGAATCATCGCGGCGGACACATACGAAGGAGTGATTTTCTTAGGAGAGCTGGCATTGGATGGGACACTTTCTTCGCTAAACGGTGTTCTTTCTATTTTAAAGACTGCCGTGGAGAGTGGATATGGAAAATGTATCGTTCCTTCGGACAACATGGAAGAGGCTTCCTTGCTTTCGGGATTGGAGGTAGTGGCGTGCAGGGATTTAAACAGTGTGCTGACCTACCTGACCGGAACTGGAGAGGTTTCCGATGGAATTGAGATCTCATCAGCAGACGAGGAAATATGTTTGGATGGGGAGAACGGTTCTTCGACTCAGGAGATGATTATAGAGAAGGAGAATGGTTTTACGACTCAGGAAAGTACGATTGAGCAAGAGAATGATTCTTTGGATTCAGAGATTGTCCTGGGAAAGGACGTTATTTTTCCGCAAGTGAATATCGGCGGTGGAATCGGTACACTTTCTGTTGAGTCAACGTCCCTGGAGAAAGAAAGTGAAAAGGTTGATTTGTCAGATATTAAAGGGCAGGAGATGGCAAAACGGGCGCTGGAGATTGCGGTGGCCGGGTATCATAACCTATTTCTGGACGGCCCTCCCGGTGCGGGAAAGTCTATGCTTGCTTCTTGTGTGCCAGGCATTATGCCGGAGATGACCAGAGACGAGATGATCGATACGACTATGATCTACAGTGTACGAGGGATGCTCAAAAAAGGATTTCCGCTGGTGGAGGACAGGCCGTTTCGGGCTCCGTCTCCTTCCGCAACGGTTGCGGGGATGTTCGGTGGGGGAAATATTCCGAAACCGGGAGAAATCTCGCTGGCGCACCACGGCGTGCTGTTTCTGGATGAGTTTCCGGAATTTAAAAGGGAGCTGATAGAAATGTTTCGCATCCCTTTGGAAGAACATCAGATCACGCAGGTGCGAAATGGAAAAAATGTGACATTTCCTGCTGACTTTATCATGATCGCGGCGGCGAATCCCTGTCCGTGCGGTTACTATCCCGACCGGAAATATTGCCATTGCAGCAACTATCAGATTGCAAACTATCAGAGCAAGCTGAGCGGTCCAGTCTTGGACCGCCTGGATCATTTTGTGCGTTGTGATAAATTGTCTTATCACACGCTGACCGGAGACAAAAAGGGAGAACCCTCCGCCGCAGTGAGAAAGCGGATCCGCAGGGTATGGGACAGGCAGAGAGAACGGTATGGCTGCAGCGATGTCCATTTTAACGGAAGAATGCGGCAGAAAGAGGTAGAGAAATATTGCGCGCTGGACCGTTCTTCTCAGACATTAATGGAAAATATTTTTGAAACATTTCGTCTGACAGGCAGATCCTACTACAAGATATTGAAGGTGGGCAGAACGATTGCGGATTTGGAGGGCTCTGTGAATATAAAAGAGGAACATTTGCGGGAAGCCTTGCTGTTTCGCAGGACGTCCCCTGTGGTGCGCATATAGTCGGCGGTAGGTGATCGAAGACGAGGAGGCAGTATAACGGTTCCTGGTTATACGGGAGCCGTTATGAGGAAGTGCCCCAGCATGACTGTCTCCTCATCTGAGATAGTATCTGCAGAAACAGGAGGTGCGGCATTGGAAAATGATTTCTATTGGTACTGGTTTGTGAATATTCCCGGTGTGGGGAGGGTGACACAAAAGAGATTGTTGGAGCGATTTGGACACCCCAAAGAGGTTTTCCTGGCTCCCCGAAATCGATATAGAGATTTACTTACCAGCAAACAGCTGGCCTCTTTGGAACAGTCTCGAAAACAGATCAATCATGACATTTTCGGCGAATTAAAAAAGAATAACAGCCGGTTCCTTCATTGGGAGTCCACGGATTATCCGGAGAAGTTTCGCCAGATTTTTGATCCGCCTTACGGATTATATGTAAGAGGGAGGCTGCCGATGGATTCCAGGCCGACATTGGAGTTGATCGGCGCGCGAGCAGCGCCGTCATACGGCATACAGATGGCGGAATATTTCGCAGAGATATTCGCGACACAGGGGATACAGATTGTCGGTGGTCTGGCGTCAGGGATCGATGCAGCCTGTCACCGGGGAGCACTGCGGGGGAATGGATACACTCTGGGTATTCTCGGAGGAGGAATCGACACGATATATCCCAGGGAGAACTTTAATCTTTACTGGGAGATGTACGAAAGAGGCGGCGTGCTGTCGGAATATAATCTTGGCATTCCCAATCATCCGGGTCTGTTCCCTGAAAGAAATCGGCTGATCAGTGCGATTTCTGATGGAGTGTTCGTGATTGAGGCAGGGAAAAAGAGTGGGTCGCTGATCACGGCAGATCAGGCTTTAGAGCAGGGAAAGGATGTTTTTGCCTTGCCGGGCAGGATCACAGATCGCCTGAGCGTCGGCTGTAATCACCTGATTGCGGAAGGAGCGATTCCGGTCCTCCGTCCGGAGGATGTGTTGCAGGCGCTTGACAGCCGGCAACATCACGCTATATTGGATAACCGACCTCCTTTGCAGGAGGGACGAAACGGAGAACAGGAATCCCGTGAATTTAGAGAATCGAAACCGGAGACAGGAGAAACAAGTTTAACAGGTACAGATATAGGGGGAAAAGGGAAGTCGGAACAGCAGGAAGAGGAGACATTTCTGGTCGGACCACCCTTTCACAATCTGGAACAGAAATGGATTTATCATCTGCTGGATGAAAAAACACCAAAAAGTTTTAATGAGATTTTAAAAGAAAGCGGGT
>JAJQDO010000256.1:5038-6500 GCA_021202175.1 Clostridiales bacterium
AAAGTGGGTAGAATATTGTTAAATTGCAGTACAATTTAATGTAAATGGAAATTTCCGGTTGGATTTCTCAGTCCTCGCAAAACAGTTACCTTAAAAAAATTTAATAATTTTATCCTTGCTAAGGAAAATGAAATGGTGTATCATTGATAATTGTTTCGTGGACACGAATAGTAGATGATTTTTTTCATTATATTATATGGAAGGATAGAGTTACTGTTTGCGGCTTTTCGTGGATGGTAACAGAGTAGATTCACATCAAAAGATATCATAATCCACTGGCCGCGCTCTTTGATAGTGCCGAACGTGGATAGAATAAAGATGCGTATGAGTTGGGAGTGTAATGAGAATGTCAACCAAACTTGTGATTGTAGAATCACCTGCAAAAGCGAAGACGATACAGAAGTTTCTGGGAAAGAATTATAAGGTCATGGCTTCAAACGGCCATGTTCGCGATCTGCCGAAGAGTACGATGGGCATCGACTTTGAACATGATTTTGAGCCGAAATATATCACGATTCGTGGAAAGGGAGATATCCTCGCGCAGCTTCGTAAGGAAGTGAAAAAAGCGGATAAGGTATATCTGGCAACGGACCCGGACCGTGAGGGAGAAGCGATTTCCTGGCATTTGTATTATGCGCTGAAACTTGAGAATAAGGATTGCAGCAGAATCACATTTAACGAGATAACGAAAGACGCCGTAAAACGGGCCATCAAGAATCCCAGAGAGATTGATATGAACCTCGTGGATGCTCAACAGGCCAGAAGAGTGCTTGACCGTATCGTGGGCTATAAGATCAGTCCGATTCTCTGGTCGAAGATCAAGAGGGGATTGAGCGCCGGCCGTGTTCAGTCTGTCGCCCTCAGTATCATTTACGACCGGGAAAAGGAGATCAATGACTTCATTCCGGAGGAATACTGGAGCCTGGATGCCGTGTTGAGTGAGGAAGGCTGTAAGAAGCCGTTGGAAGCTCATTTTACCGGCGATAAAGATGGAAAGATTTCATTGCACAGCAGAGAAGATGTAGACCGTGTCCTGGAGGGATTGGAAGGGTGCGCTTATGAGGTTCTTCATATTAAAAAGGGAGAGCGAAGAAAGAAACCACCGCTTCCTTTTACAACGAGTACCTTACAGCAGGAAGCATCTAAGAAGTTGAATATGTCTACCCAGAAGACGATGCGGCTGGCGCAGGAGCTTTATGAGGGTGTTTCTTTGAAGGGAAGAGGTTCCATCGGTCTGATTACCTACCTTCGTACGGATTCCACGAGGATATCTGAGGAGGCTGACAAGAACTGTAGGGAATATATCAAAGAGCAATATGGTGACGCGTTTGTGGGAAATGGCGGAGTGCGCAAGGCTTCTTCCACAAAGATTCAGGATGCCCATGAGGCGATTCGTCCGACCGATGTCAGTCTGTCGCCGGCACGGCTCAAGGCCTCCCTGTCGATACAGCTGTAACGACGG
>JAJQDO010000256.1:6510-9084 GCA_021202175.1 Clostridiales bacterium
CGTGATCAACGCGGCCCTCTGCCCCAGCGGCGATCCGTCCGCCCGAGGGCAGGCTGTCGCCGGATCGGGTCAAGGGAGAACTGTCGAGAGATCTGTATCGTCTGTATCATCTGATTTGGACCCGATTTGTCGCGAGTCGTATGTCGGAAGCAGTGTATGAAACGATCTCTGCTAAGATTGGGGCCGGTGATTACCGTTTTCAGGTTTCCGGAGCAAGACTTGTATTTGACGGATTCATGACGATTTATCAGTCGGACGATGAAAAAGCGACATTAGATACGGCATTAAAGAAGCTTTCGGAAGACTCGCGACTGACCTTGGATGAGATGAAACCACAGCAACATTTCACACAGCCCCAGGGGCATTTTACGGAAGCGAGTCTCGTAAAGACGCTGGAAGAATTAGGTATCGGCCGTCCGAGCACTTACGCGCCGACGATCACAACGCTACTGGCCAGGAGATATATTGTCAAGGAGAACAAAAACCTTTATATGACCGAGCTCGGAGAAGCGGTGAATGAAATGATAAGCGCGGCATTTCCTTCCATCGTCAACGTCAATTTTACGGCGAATATGGAATCGTTGCTGGACGGCGTTGAGGAAGGGAAGATTAAGTGGAAGACGATTGTCGAGAACTTCTACCCGGATCTGGATGAGGCGGCTAAAGCAGCGGAGAAGGAACTGGCGGAGGTGAAGATCGCCGATGAAGTGACCGACGTGGTCTGTGAGGAGTGCGGGAAAAATATGGTCGTAAAGTACGGCCCCCATGGCAAGTTCCTCGCCTGCCCGGGATTCCCGGATTGCAAGAATACCATGCCCTACTACGATAAGATTGGTGTTGCCTGTCCGAAATGTGGGAAGGATATCGTCCTGAAGACGACGAAAAAAGGCAGGAAATATTACGGAGGTATCGATAATCCGGAGTGCGATTTTATGAGCTGGCCGAAACCATCCGCCATCCCCTGTAAAGAATGCGGCGGATTGATGGTGGAGAAAGGGAAGAAGCTGGTATGTGCCGATCCGGAATGTGGATATGTGGCGGAAAAGAAGGAAGAAGAGTAAAGAGGATTCATATAGTTTAGAAGATAATATGTTGATATATGGATGGAGGAGCAATGCCCTTGGCAGATGCTCCTCCTTTTGCGTGCTTGTTAGTTGTCTATTTTGTATGTGCTTTCGTGTTTTGGGTTGCCCATGCCGGCATAAAATATCAAATATGGCTTATTTAAGCGGTATTTCACGCCCGAACAAGCGTTTGCGGTGTCGTATCCATGCATGAAAGGGGGGCAGTTTTTGCCCCTTTTTTGCCCCCTAAAATATCTGTATTTTGGCGATCTGCGCATTGTCACGCTCCTTTAATTTTTCAGTGACGTGCAGGTAGACCCTTCTTGTAATGTTAGAGTCTTCATGACCGAGCCTTCTGCTGATCGCGTCCAGGCTTACGCCTTCTGCGGCCAGCAGGGATGTGTGCGTATGCCTTAGCGTGTGAGCGCTGCCCAGTTTTTCAATGCGGTCCCGGATATGGGCGTATAAATATCTGATGTCGCAGCCATTGATGAGATTGGTGCCATGTATAGAGCTGATAAACAGATCCGTCCTGTATCCGCCGGCAAGGGAGTCAATTCTGGTAAACTGCAGTATCTCTTTGCAGAGCTTCCAGAGCTCCGGCTGCAGAAATACATCACGCTCCGATGTAAATGTCTTCGGGGTATCCAATGTCTTGCGGATGCCCGGGGAGTATGTCTTGGTCACGTGTATCACCCCGGCATCAAAGTCAACGTCTTTTTTAGTCAGAGCAGCCATTTCCCCGAACCGCAGGCCTGACAGAGCCAGGAAACGGGTAACGAGCTGATAACGTTCATCTGGAAGCGCGTCGATCAGCTCCCGCAGTTCTTCTGGCTCCAGGAATTTATCCTGTATTTTTTCCCGCCGTGGCTTTTCCTTGAACGGCTCCAGCTTCCGCAGATAACCGGCATCGCCGACATAATCCTTCCGTTCGGCCCACCGGAGCAGAGTCTTGACAGCATCGATATAGTGGTTCCGCACAGACGGCTTGCTACTGTATTTCTTGATTTTAATTTCCAGGTAATTTGTATTAAGGTTCTCGATCAAAACATCTTGTCCGACGATACCGGCAAGGATATGATAGGTGTATCCGCATGATTTATAAGTCGACTCTTTTACATTCTCCTGCTGGTACTCTAGATATAGATCCACTAGCTCTCCAAAACGGATCTGCTTCCTTTCCGGGACAATGGCAGTCTTCTTCTCGATCTCTCCTTCAAGCGTCTTTTCTGCAGCCTTGAGCGTCTTTCGCTTTTTGTCCGTGACCGTGACACTGACCTTTTTCCATTTGCCGGTCATTGGGTCTTTATATTTTTCGCAGCATTTATACTTTCCGTTGTTTTCTTCAACCCACATTTTCTTTCCTTCCTTTCATTGCCTGGCAGCATGGAAATAAGGGTATGTGTGGTTTGATAAAATTTTGATTGCAATTTGATTGGTGGCATATTATAATATATCCCGTTTTCGACACTTTGAGATCAGAAAAGAGGCGAAATCCCTTGTGAATACT
>JAJQDO010000312.1 GCA_021202175.1 Clostridiales bacterium
CCTTCCGGGTCACTGCCTTCCCTGTCTAGGACCATCCATTTCCCGACAGCCCCCTAAAGTTGAAACAGTAAGTAATGCTAATAATCTTTTTTTCATGGTATTCTTTCCTTTCTTATTTTTTATATTTCTTATTTGCATGCTTTGTTACTTTTTCATATGCTTCGTTATTTTTTTACTTCATCTATGGAATAAGACTCTGCACAATTCCGGCTGCATAATTCAAGAAAGTATTATGCACAGTCCGGTATGTATCATCTTTTATTTGTTTATTCTCTTGTCAATCCTGTTTACGAATCTGGTTCCGAATTCCTGGAATATCTGCACGATGACGACGAGCAAAGCCACCGTGATCAGCATGGTCTCACCGTCATACCTGTAATATCCGTAATTAATTGCGATAGCACCCAGGCCGCCGCCGCCGACAAATCCTGCCATAGCGGAATATCCCAGAATCGTGGCAACCGAGATGGTTGCTCCAACCAATAACGAAGGTTTTGCTTCCGGCAGCAGAACCTTCCATATGATCTGGAAGGAGGAAGAGCCCATGGCATGTGCCGCTTCAATGACCCCTGCATCTACTTCTTTCAGGGAAGATTCTACCATTCTGGCTACGTAAGGTGCCGTGGCTACAACCAAAGGCACGATCGTCGCTTTGGAACCTATGGTCGTACCGACGATCAGCCTGGTAAACGGAAGAATCGCCACCAACAATATCAGAAACGGAACGGAACGGATCAGGTTGATCACGACACCAACCACGGTATTGATAAACCGGTTACGACAGATACCGTTGTCATCCGTGATATAAACCAGCACGCCCAACGGAATTCCGAATACATAGGCGATCAGTGAGGATACCAGCGTCATGTAAAGACTTTCCAGGACACCATTCCCCAGAAGCTGTATCATATTTTGGCTCATACATTTCCTCCTATCTCATAATGGATTCCCTTTTCCGTAAGAAAATGCTCCATTTTGTGAAGCTTATCCGGATTTGCAGGGATTTCTATCAGAATCTGGCCATAAGCTTTCCCGCCGATATTTTCTGTATTTGCTCCTAAAATGTTGATCATCTCATCACAATAAACGGTAAGTTCCGATATGATCGGATCCGATGAAGTATGTCCGTCAAAGGCGATCCGTAAGCTGCCTGCCGGATGATTCCCGGCCCGTACGAGGCCGCCGGATTGAATCAGCTTTCTTGCTGTCTCCGATTTCGGTTTTAAGAAAATGTCTTGTACTGTACCTATCTCTGCCACCTTCCCCTGGTTCATTACTGCTATACGGTCACAAATCTGCTCGGCAACCCTCATCTCATGGGTAATTACCACGATTGTGACTCCTCGGGATTCATTGATTTTTTTCAGCAAATCCAGAATCGCTTCTGTCGTAATGGGGTCTAGGGCACTGGTTGCCTCATCGCAGAGGATTACCTCCGGATCTGTCGCCAGAGCCCTGGCGATGGCCACCCGCTGTTTCTGCCCACCAGACAGCTGAGACGGAAATGCATGAGCCTTATCAGCAAGATCTACCACATCCAGAAGTTCTTCTATGCGCTGCGCCCTCTTCGCTCTGTCTACGCCGGCGATTTCCAGGGGATAATATATATTTCCCCATACATCCCGCTGCTCCAGAAGATTAAACTGCTGAAAAATCATGCCCATCTTCTGTCTCGTCTCACGAAGTTCCTTATTTTTCATACGGCAAAGATTTCTGCCCTGAAAAAAAACATTTCCTGTCGTTGGACGTTCCAAGAGATTCATACATCGGACTAACGTCGATTTTCCCGCACCGGAAAAACCGATAATCCCAAAAATTTCTCCTTTTTCTATTTCTAAATTCACATCCTTTACCGCATGCACTTCCAGTTTTCTGGACTGAAAATTTTTACTCACATGCTCAAACCGAATGATGCTTTCCAATGCCAAATCCTCACCACCTTCCATATGGAAACCTCATTATTTTTTCAGCTGTTATTCATACCCTTATTACTACCCTGTATACGGTACCGGTATGCAATAAAATGTATCACGTTATCATTTTTTCGTCTAATACACAAAAAAAATACCCGGCTATAAGTTTTTCTTATAACCAGGTACCTATCTCTGAATCATCTGATATTATCTATAATTATCTATGACATCAAAGCATACTGCCTGACAGCCTCATGTCATTATGTTATTTCTTTTTCTTACGGCCGAAGAATCCCTTTTCCTCGTGCTTTTCCTCTTCCGGATTCTCGGCTGCAGCACTGGAATCCGTCGCCGGAATCTCACCCATAGCTGCCTGATATTGGCGAAGCGCTGCTTTTTGCGCTTCTGTCATGTGTTCCGGAACCTGAACGACAAAAGTCACGAAATGACTTCCGCGGACATTCTTGTTCCGCAGACTCGGCACCCCTTTGTTCCGCAGGCGCACCTTGGTGTCGGTCTGCGTTCCCGGTTTGATCGTGTACTCATAAGGTCCGTCTACCGTATCGACCATGATGGTCGCACCCAGAGCTGCCTGAGCAAATGTAATCGGTTCCGTGGAAAAGATATCGTATTCCTGTCGCTGGAACTTCGGATGACGGGATACATTGACATTGACGAGCAAATCGCCTCTCGGACCGCCATTGATGCCCGGTTCGCCTTTTTCGCGGATACGGACGCTCTGTCCATTATCGATCCCGGCCGGAATCGGCACTTTGATCTTTTTGCGCACCTTAATATATCCGGTTCCCGCACATTCCTGACACTTATGGCGGATCACCTGACCGCTGCCGTTACAATCCGGACAGGGCTGTACATTTCTTACGGTACCGAACATAGACTGCTGCGTATAAACTACCTGACCAGTACCATTACATTTCGAGCAGGTTTCCGGACTGGTACCAGGCTTCGCTCCGCTTCCACCACTGTTTGTACATGTCGCTTTTAATGTAATCTCCAGTTCTTTATCTACGCCGCGGATAGCGGCGTCAACGGTAATACGCACGGACGCGCGAAGATTAGCTCCCTGTCTTGGGTCATTTCTCCTGGTGTTGCTGCTTCTGCCGCCACCGAAGAAATCGCCGAAGATATCGCCAAAGATATCGCCCATGTCTCCGCCGCCCAAATCAACCCCGCCAAATCCACCGGCTCCACCGCCGCCCTGTTCAAAGGCTGCATGGCCGAACTGATCATAGCGCGCTCTTTTTTCTGAATCACTTAATACCTCGTAGGCTTCCGCAGCCTCCTTAAACTTTTCCTCGGCCTCCTTATCACCCGGATTCATGTCAGGATGATATTTCTTTGCCACTTTCCGGTACGCACGTTTGATTTCCGCATCTGTGGCACTTTTATCCACGCCAAGGGCTTCATAATAATCTCTTTTCTCTGCCATCTTATCCTCCAACTGAATGCATGTACAGTAAACAATCTTATTTCATTATACCAACATGGATACAATCTGATGAAAAGGGGAAAGAGGGGACGGGCGAACCCGTCTCCTCTTCCCGCATAAAATCGACATCTATCCTGATATAACATCCGGCCATTTTCAGGAAGTCATACCAGTAAATGACATGCTATCGTTTGCACATATCGTTTTATTTATAAACTATACTTCTTTGTAGTCAGCATCTACAACATCGTCTGCATTGTAGCTTGCATTTGCGTCCTGGCCAGCATCATAACCCGGCTGTGGTCCACCCTGAGCTGACTGTGCCTGCTGCTCATACAGTTTTCCGAAGAGGGACTGCGCATCCTTCATGAGCTGATCTTTCGCTTCGTTCATCTCTGCCACATCTGCTTCACTCATGTTGTCGACGGTTGTGCGGTCTAAGATCTCTTTTAACTTTGTAATGTCAGCCTGAACCGTCGTCTTCTCGCCGGCGTCAATCTTATCGCCAACCTCTTCCAAAGCCTTTTCTGTCTGGAATACCATGCTGTCCGCATCATTTCTGGCATCGATGGCTTCTTTCTTCTTCTTATCCTGTGCCTCAAACTCTGCTGCTTCTCTCACTGCCTTATCGATATCTTCGTCGGACATGTTGGAACCAGCTGTAATAGTAATATGCTGCTCTTTTCCGGTTCCCAGGTCTTTTGCCGATACATTTACGATACCGTTCGCATCGATATCGAACGTAACCTCAATCTGCGGAACACCTCTCTGTGCTGGCGGGATACCATCCAGACGGAACTGGCCGAGAGTCTTGTTGTCTCTCGCGAACTGTCTCTCACCCTGTACAACGTGGATATCAACAGCTGTCTGGTTATTCTCCGCTGTGGAGAAAATCTGGCTCTTCTTGGTCGGAATCGTAGTATTACGCTCGATCAGTCTGGTTGCTACACCGCCCATGGTCTCGATCGACAGGGACAACGGAGTGACATCCAGCAGAAGCACATCACCGGCACCAGCGTCACCGGCCAGCTTACCACCCTGAATGGAAGCGCCGATGGCTACACATTCATCCGGGTTAATACCCTTGAACGGATCCTTGCCTGTGAGCTGTTTTACTTTATCCTGAACAGCAAGGATTCTTGTGGAACCACCTACCAATAATACTTTACTCAAATCGCTTGCCGTAAGACCTGCATCCTTCAATGCGGTGTTGACAGGCGTTACGGTTCTCTCTACCAGATGAGCGGTCAGTTCATCAAACTTCGCTCTGGAAAGATTCATCTCAAAATGTTTTGGTCCCTCTGATGTTGCTGTGATGAACGGCAGGTTGATGTTCGTCGTTGTGGAGGAAGAAAGTTCTTTCTTCGCCTTCTCTGCCGCTTCTTTCAGTCTCTGCATCGCCATCTTATCAGAAGATAAGTCCACGCCTTCTTTAGACTTGAAGTCATCCAGCATATACTGTGTGATCACGTTATCAAAGTCGTCGCCGCCCAGACGGTTATCTCCGGCTGTGGATAATACTTCGATCACGCCGCCGCCGATCTCAATGATGGAAACATCGAAGGTACCGCCACCTAAGTCGTATACCATGATCTGCTGTTCATTTTCATTATCAAGACCATAGGAAAGAGCGGCTGCTGTCGGCTCGTTGATGATACGTTTTACATCAAGACCCGCGATCTTGCCGGCGTCCTTGGTTGCCTGTCTCTGTGCGTCGTTGAAGTAAGCAGGTACGGTAATCACTGCTTCAGAAACTTTCTCACCAAGGTAGTTCTCTGCATCGCCTTTTAATTTCTGTAAGATCATCGCGGAAATCTCCTGTGGAGAATATTTCTTACCGTCGATGGTTACTTTATAATTACTGCCCATCTCACGTTTGATGGAAGAAATCGTCTTATCCGCATTGGTGACTGCCTGACGTTTCGCCGGCTCTCCAATGACTCTCTCACCGGTCTTGGTAAACGCGACAACGGATGGAGTGGTTCTCATACCTTCCGCGTTTGTGATAACGACTGGTTTTCCACCTTCCATAACTGCTACACATGAGTTTGTAGTTCCTAAGTCAATACCAATTATTTTTCCCATAATATATTCCTCCTGAATTCATTCAATTACTAGTATAACTTTTTCAAAATCATTTGATTCTTTCAGTACATCATATCGAAAACCCCTGTACAGGAACTTCAGATATACTGTTCTAGTTAACTACTTTTACCATACTGTGCCGAAGCACAGTATCTTTATGCATATAACCTTTCTGGAATTCTTCTGCCACGAGATTCTCTCCCATGTCCTCATCCTCCACATGCATCACTGCATTATGGTAATTCGGATCGAACTCCTTCCCGGCTGCATCAATCGCTTTTACGCCAATCTCGTCAAAGACGGTCATCAGCTGTTGATATATCTTCTCCACTCCCTGCGCGAAAGCACCTTCCTTCTCCTCATCTGTCAGACCATCCAGGCCTCTTTCAAAGTTATCTACAACAGGAAGGAGCTTCGTCAGAACTTCTCTGGCTCCGACATCATACATACGGCTCTGCTCTTTAGCATTTCTCTTTCTGGCATTCTCAAACTCTGCCATCAGCCGCTGATAACGATCCGTAATATCTGCAACCTTCTCCTGGCTTTTTTCTAATTCCATCTCCAAAGCCCTAGAAGATTTCTTCTTTTTCTTCCTGTCTTTTCCTTTCGCACCTTCCACGTCTTTCTCTTCCCCATCTGCCGCTTCACCGGAATCGCTGCCTTCTTCTGGCTGCGCCTCCTCCGACTGTCCTTCCTGCGAAGACGCATCTTCGGATTGACATCCTTCCGGCTGTGCCCCTGCCTGTGGGGAAATCCCTTCTTCCGCGGAAGCCTCACAAGCTGCTTCTTCTACTCTACTTTCGTCGAAATCATATGTATGCTCTTCCAATTAAGTACCACCTTTCTATGTTTTATTATTAAAAATATCATCCAGATCCTCTGTCAGGTTCTTAAGAGTATCTACCACTTTATGATAATCCATACGCTTCGGACCGATAATACCGACGGTGCCGGTTCCTCCATCCTTCAGCTCATAGGTTGCAGTCACTATGCTGCAATTCTTCAAGGACTGTACCGGCGTCTCATTGCCGATATAGACCTGAATCCCATGTCTCTCCTCCTGATTCACCGTGTCATCCACCAGCTGCACAAGAGCATTCCCTTTCTCCACCAGCGTATCAAGAAGAGCTGAGGTGTGTCCCGGAGAAACTAACTCCGGATACTTCAGCATATTCGTCGCGCCGCTGGTAAAAATTTGCATATCGTCTGCCTCGTGTATCGCCTCCACAATTCCATTCAAAATATCTTCCAGAACGGAAGCATGCATCCCGGCCTGTGCCTTCATAGTATGCACAAGCTCCAGGGTGATCTCATTCAGCGTCAAACCCTGCAGAAAAGAGTTCAACAATATATTCAACTTGAGAACTTCTTCGTTAGTAAGCGGCTCCTCCATGTTCATCAGCATGTTCTTCACGGTATCGTTCCCCAGAACGACAACCACCAGAAGTCTGCTTGAATCTATCATAGACAGCTGAATAAACTTCAGCTTCGCACTCTTATTCTGCGGCGTCGTAATCAACGTCGCGTAATTCGTGCTGGCCGCAAGAAGATCTGCGATCTTCTTCATGGCTTCTTCCATGCGATCCATCTTCTGCAGAAGCTGATCACGTTCTTCCCGCATCTCATTCTCACGAGAACGGAACTCGGATTCTTTCTCCTCCATCAGACGATCTACATAATAACGATATCCCAAGTCAGAAGGAATTCTGCCGGCAGAAGTGTGAGGCTGCAAAATATACCCCAGTTCTTCCAGATCCGCCATCTCGTTCCGGATGGTCGCAGAGCTTAAGTTCAGATCAGAGTCTTTCGCTATCGTCCTGCTGCCCACCGGTTCGCCGGTCTCCAGATAAGTAGCTATTATTGCTTTTAATATTTTCATCTTACGTTCATCCAGATCCATAACTGTTATCCCTTCCTTATCATTTTACGGCACAGTTTTTTCGGATCGTTCAAAAACTCCTGCAAGGATTACCAGCCTTATGATCTGGTCATCTCTGAACGACTACCGCCGCTGTATCTGAGCAACTGTTGTAGTATTATCTGAGCGACTGTCGTTGCTTTATTTGAACGTCTGCTATTACTGTAACGGTTATTATCACTAGTTTATGTTTAGTGATAATATCTTTATAGATAAATTAGCACTATCTCTATATCTTGTCAAGCACTAATTTTTGTTTTTTCTATGTTTTCTTGTATTTTTTTAATTTTCATGAAAAAAGAAACAAAACCGAGGATTTCTCCTCGGCCTTATTTCAGAGCGTGCACTAACGTATCATCTACTATTTGTTTACAATTGTAACGAAAGGAAATTCTTCGACCAGATTTTCATCCATTTCCATCATATTTAACAGCCTGCTGGCAGCCCCGGAAGGATGATTGATACCAGACTCCCATGCTTCTACTGTCTTGTCGGAAACTCCTACTTAATTTTAGCGCCTCAATCAATTTCCTGATATTATTTCTTTCTGCATGTGACAGATTATCCTTTTCATTCTTAGGATATACCGTAATAAGATCAATAACTTTTTTTACTACAAAATCTACATAACATACTCTTACCCCGCCGCCTTCCCCCATAATATAATATTTTTAACAAGAATTTCCGAAACATCACAATAAAAATTCTTCAAAAATCCGATTGCTGACGTCAATCCCTGCATCGGTGAGTCTTAGGCTGTCTCCTTCCAGCGCCAAAAGCCCCATTGATTCATAGCGCTGTATCGTTTCTCCATATATTTCATCCATGGAGACAGAGAATTCATCTTCAAAACGACGGATTGACACACCAGCCATTTTTCGCAGGCCGAAAATCATATAATCTTCCATTCTGTCCTTCTCATCTGTCACAAAATATCCCTCTCTTTGAGAAAATGGAACATAAGGCTGCCGTATATATGAATCCATGTTTCTTTCATTGGAGAACCGGGCATAATTATAATAAGAAGAAGCGCCCAGACCGAAGCCGAGATAAGGCGTCCCGTCCCAATAGCCAAGATTATGCCTGCATTCTTTTCCCGGTCTGGCATAATTCGAGATCTCATAGCGCGCATAGCCCGCATCTTCCAAAATCTCTTTTGTCTTCTCATACATTTTCCGATCCGTATCCTCATCTGGAATCTGTCCGCGAATCGTTTCTGAATCATAAAATGGAGTGCCTTCCTCCAGAATGAGGCTGTAAGAGGAGATATGTTCCGGGTGTAGGGACGTTATTGTTTTCAGTGTGTGAATATATTCAGAAAGCGTCTGCCCCGGCAAACCGCTCATCAGATCGATATTAATATTAGAAAAGCCGGCCTGTCTTGCCTGCTCATAGTTTTGTAAAAACTGTTCCCAGGTATGAATCCGCCCCAGAACTTTCAGGCATTGGTCATCACTGCTCTGCAGACCGATGCTCAGGCGGTTGATGCCAATCTCCCGGTAGGTTTCCAGTTTTTCCATGTTCAAGGTGCCGGGATTGGCTTCCAGGGAAATCTCTGCATTTTCATTAAGCGTAAAACACTCCCGCAGACAGGATAAAATACCGAGGATCTAGTGCGGGGATAAAATCTATGTT
>JAJQDO010000354.1 GCA_021202175.1 Clostridiales bacterium
CGGAGTGGTCAAAAAATTCGTTAGCGACTGGTAAACTTTTTCATTGACATTTACACTTGTAATCAGATATCAATCGGCCAAATATCATTTTAACATGTAAATTCTTCTCCTTACCAAGTAACGAAATAATATAATTCAGAAGTATCTTTTTCTGTCTCGGTGTAAGAGTCACTTTGCAGTTATAAAAATCAAAGGTATCCGTTACAGCCAGTTCAGAAAAAGCCGTTTCATAAATGATGATGCGGAAATTCGAGGATTCCAGAACACTTTTGTTGAGCATGTGCAGATGTATCAGGTCTTCTTTATAATATTTCAACTGCGGATCTATGGAAATCGCCTGCTCAAGCAGCTCGTCAAACAACTCATCCGGAAGAAAATGCTCCGTCAGATGTCCGATGACGGACCGAAGGTTCGGAGAAAGCATTCCATGGGCATAATCCAGTTTTTCCATCATCTCTATCATCGTCGTATTCTGAAACATAAGAGACTCATTGTTAATAAATCCTCTCACTTCCTCATACATAATGTTACAGTTCGCCGAATCCTCGCTGGTAACCACAGAAAAGCAACGGCCATTTTCACTGACCAGTCCGCTGATCATGAAATTGTTCTCTACCGCGAATATCACTCTCCCATAGGCTCTCTCACTGCTATATAGATTAAAATTGATGTGCATGGAATTCGCCACCATATTAATCAAAAATAACGTATCGTACACATAATCCCACCTGGACATGTCTATATTCAGGATAAGAGAAAAATGAACATTAGGATAAGGTCGTTGCTCATCGTTAAGAAGCCCCCTCTCCATACTCACAAAGCGAAGTCGGCTGTCATGATCTAAAGCCATCAGATCGACCAGGGAAAGAATCTTTAAAGACTTTACCTGACGCAGGACCGGGTGATGCATCTTGACAAGGAACTGCGGCATTGTTAACTCGGGATAATAAAAGGTTCGTTTCCCGATATCATATATTTCATTTTTCTCCTGCTCTTTTACAAACTCATATTCCGCGATCAAATGGTCATATAAAGCCATTTCCAGCAGTTCCGGTTCTTCTACATTATAATCGGCCATGATATCGGCAAGTCCTTCCGGACTAGCTGCAAAAGCCAGACAATGGCTGATCTTCCCTATCACCTTGTTCTTCGTTTTTTCCGCCGGAAGCATATTGCCGCTGACCCATTTCCCGATATAGGATACATCATACTGTACTTCCTTCGCCAGCGTCTGATTCTTAATCTCTGCCTCGACCATCAATTCCCCCAGCAGCTTGCTGAACCTGTTTTTCTCCTCCATAAGCGCATTACTCTCTTTCTTCTCTGTTTCTTTCCCATTCTCAAATATCTTTCCTATATTCAAATGTCCTTCCCATTCTATAATATACCCATAACAGTGGACACTCGAATTCAAATGCCTTTCCCATTTTCAAATGTCTTTCCTATTTTCATTAATCTATTATGCATAACAACACAGGAATTTGTCAAGGTCTCCTTTTTCCGATTCTTTCCTAAAAATTCCTGTATTGTCCATGGCATTTCCTGTTACTCCATTTTATTTTCCTGTTCTCTAAAATGCACGATACATCGTTTCCGCCGGCTATTCTCTCTGCTCTGCCTGTTACGGAATCATTGTCGATATTGTTCGCACATTTATATACAACTTTCTTACATGTAATTATGTTTCTTTTTTCACAAACAAAAACGTGATTTCATCAAATATACTCATTTTTTATTTTTTTGTGTTTCGTCCGGAAACCAAAACGCTTCTTTATAAAATAAATCTGTTTCCTGATAAATCCAGGGAAAAGCATCCGTTTCCAATTCATAAATGTTGTTTCAATCCATCGAAGTCTCACTGATTCCGATTTAATATAAATTCCGGACTTTTTCGCCGACCGTTTCTCAACACTTTTCCGAATTTTCATGATATAGTAACACAAGTTCCAACAAACCACTATCGGTTGTGTTGCGATACCACAATAGAAAAAGCAAAACACGAAACCGGCAGATACTCTTTCACGATGATACCATCTCATAATTTTTTAAGGGCATGGCAACACAGCAAGGGAAGCCATACGCGAACACAGGTTTCAACTTAAAGCGCGAGTAATTACAATTCGTTGCAGCTCGTCACAACGTAGGTTATCTTGTTTATTTTATGTCATAGAATATTACGAGCATTCATAGAATATACTAGCCGAAAATCACTGTCATTCAGAATCTGCGGACGAATTCCACAGATTCTGAACCATCAGCATAACACACAGAAGGGAAGAAATCGAATGAGCACAACAACTGACACATCTTCAAACAACTCTTTTAACTCCATTCCGCAGGTAGCTCCTATAACTCCTCTGACCGGAAAGCCCACCATTGATCGGCCATGGATGAAGTATTATCCGCCACAGATCGCGCAGATGCACATCCCGGGATGTACTTTGCTGGGATATCTTCATGAGAACTGTTCCGACGAATCACTGACTGCCATCCACTTTTATGGGGAGGACATCAGCTGGACTGATATCTTTACCGAAGTAGACCAGGTAGCTCGCAGTTTAAAGGCGATAGGATTCGGCATTGGCGACCAGATTCCTACCCTGCTTCAGAATGTTCCGGAATTCTACACCCTGCTTCTGGGTGCCGAAAAAATCGGTGCTTCCGTCATGTGTCGTGACAACACGCTTGAAGAGAATGCAGAAGCCGTGGAGAAGTCCGGCGCGAAGGTTATCTTTACACACGACTATCTGTCTAAGGAAGCACTGGACACTTATTTATCTCTTGAAAAGGTAGAAAAAGTTGTTTTAATTCCTCCTTTCAATAGAGGAAGCTACGATGCGACTCCTTCTTACATTCAGCGCTCTGTAGACGCTCTGTATCCGGCAGAAAAAGCAGAAGGCCCTGCTACCATGAGTTGGAAAGAGTTTTTAGCTCTCGGAGAAGATTACACCGGAACGGTGGAAGCTCCTGTAGACGTCAACCGTCCACTGTACCGCGCATATACCAGCGGTTCCACCGGACCATCCAAGCAGGTGATTCACTCCGCTTACACGATGATCGGTATCATTCATCAGATGAATTTCTACGGCGTTGCCGGTTCCGTACGTCTGACATGGATGGAAACATGTCTGCCACCGGCTCTGGTTGCCAGCGTTGTTTCTATGGTATTGATGCCATTGGCATCCGATCGTTTGCTCTACCTCGATCCATTCTGCGATTCCAAAGATGTAGACCTTGAACTGATGCGTTACAAACCAAATGGCTAGGCTATCATTCCGGTCTTTATGGATGCTGTTGTAAACAACGGTCGTATTCCGGATGATTATGATATGTCTCACCTTTTTGCCGCGGGCATTGGTTGTGAGCCTTACAATAACAGCCAATTAAGACGTGCACAGAAATTTGTAAACGACCATAACAGCCAGGCGCGGCTCACCGTCGGTTACGGTTGCAGCGAGGCGGGATCAAATGTCTCTCTTCCGATGACTCCGCATCCTATAGGAAATGGAAATGTAGGTATTCCATTACCTCTGACGACTCTCAGTATCTTTAAACCAGGCACGCAGGAAGAGCTCTCTTACAATCAGCTCGGCGAGGTCTGCAAGCATGGACCTGGTAACATGTTAGGATATGATAATCCGGACGCAACAGCCAAGGTACTGCAGACACATCCGGATGGAACAGAGTGGTTACATATGGGTGATATCGGTTATATGAACGAAGACGGTGTCGTCTATGTATTGGGGCGCGGAAAGTCACCACGTTATCAGGGAGGGGACCTTCCTCTTCTTCCGATGGAAAACCTGGTTGCTGACGCTGAAATCGAAGGCATTACGGATGAATTCTTTGTAAATGTTCCGGATGAAAAACACCCGGGTTATTTCCTTCCTTATCTGTATGTCGTTTTAAAGGATGGATATACGGTAGATGATATTGAAGATAAAGTGAAAGAATGTCTGAAGCCTTATATGTATCCGGTAGAAATCATACCGATCAAGGAACGTCCATTCTTCCACTTTAAAACAAACCGTATCGGCCTTACGAATGAGCTGATTGCCGCAAGACATGCTAAGAAGTTCTTCTCTTCCAAGAAGTCTACCGCAGCAAATCGATAACAACCTGACAAAGCTCCTCCACAGTTTCTACGTGTGCTGCCTTGGAGACCGGGATGACAATGCCAAAGGCATCTTCCAGATCTCCGAGCAGCACCAGAACCTCCATGGAGGAAAGACCAAGGTCATTTAACAGACCGGTTTCGAGAGAAACCGGTCTATCTGTTTCTGTGGATTCTTTAATAATCTTCATCACTTCATTTTTCACTTCTCTGATCGTCATCGTATAGTCTCCTTTTTTATCCGCATTTCTATCCCGAATTAATCTGTCTAATGCATCGTTCACTAATTTCCGGTCTTCTTATACCGCAGAAGCTTCCCTGTCACCGTTTTCTCAAAAGGTTCCTCTCTATATTCAATCGAAGTAATCTGCTTAAATGTCGGCAAGACGGCATTTATTTTTTTCACAGACTGCTCGACTCGTTTCCTCACTTCATCATATGCTGCCCCATCGTACTGGAGATAAACCTCCGCACATATGGCATCATCCTTCTCACGCACCATCACCTCGGAAATCTCCGGTATCTGCGACAGCTTTTTCTCCAGTTCTTCCGGACTGACATTTTCTCCTCCGGAAAGGATGATCAGATTCTTTCTGCGTCCCGTCAGATACAAAAACCATCCTCATCAAAGTATCCCAAATCTCCCGTATATAGCCAGCCATCGCGTATGGCCGCTGCCGTCGCTTCCGGATCATGATAATATCCTAACATGATGGAATCACTTTTTATACAGATCTCTCCGTCATCAAACTTAAACTGGCACGTTGGACTCGGTTTTCCCACCGAAGCGCTCTTGGAAGGGTCAGGGGAACTATTCGTTGATCCTCCTCCAAACACTTCTGTCAGTCCATATCCCTGCTGCACCTGGATACCTGCCTGCTGGAAGGTCTTAAATATCTCTGCATCTACCGCAGCACCCCCGCAGGTAATAAACTTCAACTCACCCAATCGTTCTTTTTTCCCGCGGCAGATATCTTTATACCACATCTTTAATACCATCGGAACAACACTCACATGATCGCTGGGCATGGCCGCAAGATCCCTGTAGACGTGTTTCATGGAGTTACACAGGTTCAGGCAGCATCCCAGGCATGTCCACGTCAGAATCCCTGACAGACCAGATATATGATACATCGGTATCATAAAAAAGACTCTTGGTTCCGACCCGTTGTTCGCCTGAACCACCTTCAGGAAGTAAGACATCGGCGCAAAACAGTTTTTTTCCGAAAGCAGAACACCCTTGCTCCTTCCTGTCGTTCCTGAAGTAAATAACAGCAGAACCGGCCTCTCCCTGTCAGGAAATCCTGCCGGGCCACCTTCCCTTTCTGTATCAAACTCTGCATCTGCATTCTCGAAAGCTTCAATATCCTGAAGAAGATGATGATATTTTTCTGATAACTTCCACTCCTTCTGCTGATACTCTCCATCATGAAACAGACAGCATATATCAGAAAATTCTATCTCATACTGGATATTATCCCAACTCTCTTCTACATTAAGCGGTACTGCCACAGCACCGGCAGCAATCGTCCCAAAAAGACAGACGGCATACTGGTAACTGTTTCTCGCCAGAATGCCGACATGCTTCCCCTGTACATTTGGAACCTTCTTCTCAAGATAATTGATATAACGCCGTATATCGGCTGTATACCGTGTATAAGTAACTTCACGCAGTCCTGTATGCTCCCGATACCGAAAAGCCGTTTTCGGCCCATACTGCGTTTCCATGACATGCATCCACTCCACAAAGGTTGAAATCACCATCTCTGTCTCCATTCCGCCGTCAGATAAAACAGCTTACGTTCCATTCCTATTCTCTTCCTATTCTCATCTATGTGCTCTGCCAAATCGCTGTCATCATCCTGCTTGCCCTATTCTTCCAGCACGATCTTTCCTCTGCTATTTCGCTTCCTCTGCTTACGCAGACGATCAAGCCAGCGTACGAATTCAAATATGATAAAAATCAAAAAGCTTCGCAGGATAATATAAATTACCGTGCCAATCACAGGATAACCCTGGAATATTTCTGTAAGATGATACCAGGGAAAGATAACTTTCTCATATAAATGAATACACAAAATCCATATCGAATTAAAACCGATCGTCTCAAAAAATCGGATGACGATTCCATTGTTACTATGCGTCGATATGATCGCAAAAAATCGCATCAGCAAAAAGCCAAGACAATAGGTGCTGAGCATATCAAAAAGCCCCAGCTTCCAATAGCCGGTAATCATATTGACATTTCCCCAGACACAAGAGATGCCTACTGGAATCAAGAGCAACACGTATAGCCACCAGGGCAGGCTTCTTTCCAGCAGATCATACTCCCGAATCCGGCTCCCTACAGCCAGATAACCCACTGCCATCAGTGAAGTATGAAGACAGTAAACCCAAATATGCGATATCCGTGTCAAAACATATCCGCTCACTACACATGCTATGACAAGAATCCATTGCACACGCTTATTTTTAAGCTGACAAATCGCATTGTAAATAATCCATCCATTCATCAACGACAGTACAAACCAAAATATTCCGACAGATTTCACGGGAATCCCAAACAGTTCTCCGCCTCCTTCCGCGTTGAGACCCAGCAGAAACGTCAAAACATATTCTCCGCCATGTTCCATAAAGGGACGCCACCGCACAACAGATAAGATCAGCTTCGTCACAAGGACAGCACACGCGGTAAAACAGTAAGGTTTGAATAACAATCTGTACTGGACAGATATGCATTTTTTTGTACTGCGGCAATAAAAACCATAACCACTGATCAGGAAGAACATCGCCATGACACCGCCGCCTAAAATCCATCCTGCGCCAGAAAACAAACCTGTATGTTCCGACTGATTTCCCCATTCTGTAAAAAAAGGCTCATCGAATGTCCGAGAATAACATAGGCCATTCCGATTCCTCTCGTCAGGTTAAAAAAGCCCAGACTCAGCGTTTTCATGGACGTATTTTGTTGTTCTTTCCCTCTATCCTTATAACTTTTTTTCATAAACTATCGTCTCTCCGTTATCTATCACGATTTCTCTCTTGTATCTATCTTAATTTCTCTCCGGCATCATTTCCAGACGAACTGCAAAAGAGAGGCAACATCTTCCATTTCAGAGGCTGCCCCACTTTCATATTGAACTGCAGTTATTGCATAAAATGCAACATCTAAGATAAGGATATATCCATCCTGCTACTTCTTCATCTTAATCTTACTTCCCGCTCCTTTTTTCTTGAAAAGGGTCTTATACGCAGACATTTTCTTCGCAGGAACCTTGAAAGTACAGTTACTCTTCGTGCCCGTAAAAGCTTTCGCTCCCACATTCGAGTTTTTCAGCTTCGTCGTCTTCAAAGTAACTGACGCGAGCTTCTTGTCACCATAGAATGCTTTCTTCCCAATCTTGGCAAGAATTGTGGACTTGCTTACTAACTTCTTCAATTTCAAACAATACTGGAAAGCAAAGTTTTTAATCTTCGTCAGATTTTTGGAAGTCAGATTTACGACGGTAATCGACTTACAGCCATAGAAAGCATACTTACCAATCGTTTCTACTTTCGTCAGTTTCACTTTGGACTTCGCGCTGCCAACCTGTGTCAGCTTCTTACAGCCATAGAACGCTCTGTTGCCTATAGTAATGACAGAAGCGCAGCCGCTGACAGTCGTCAATGCGGTACAGCCTTCAAATGCGCTCTTTCCAATCGAAGTAACCGTCGATGGAATCATGACGGTCTTCATCTTCGTGTTGCCCTTAAAGGCACTCGCACTCACAGCTGTCACCTGATACGTCACACCATCGACTGTGATCGTAGAAGGAATGACTACAGAGGTCGCCGAAGAACTCGTGGGCTTCGTATAGGTCACCGTCTTATTCGATCCCGTTGATGTCACCGAGTAGGTTCCGGTGGAATCACTGACTGTTGAGCCTACCTCTACAGAACCTGACATACCATCCGATGTACCCTTTGATCCGCTGTTCAATGTATCGCCACAGCGCGTACAAACGCCGCTGCTATCGTAATCATGGCCAAAAGCCGCTATCGACTCCGTTTTCATCGTTTGCGCAGAACCAAGCACTGTCGTGCCATCGGTATCATATACGGTCGCTACCGCCGTGTAAACGATGGTTCCATCCTCTGTGCAGGTGGCTTCCTTCGTAATCTCGGAAGTAACGACTGCTGTCACATTCTCCTGTACATCGTTATCAATCGGACAAGTCATAGTTTTCGCTATAACTGTGTAAGTATCATTTTCTTCATCCCATGTCCATTCCCAATCGTCCTCTTCCACTACGTAGGAATTCTGACCGTCTTCATCTTCCACAACATCCGTCACCGTAAGCTCACCGTAGCTCTCCAAAGTAACTGTCGCCGTATAAGTAGCCGTCACGCCTTCTACGCAATTGCCGCTATACGTGACGTCAATACTCGATGTCGTCACACTCTCCGTCTCCTCTACCGTATCGTCCGCGCATAGACAATCCAGAGAATAGCCATATTTATTCGTCATCGAACCACATACAGAGCAGATCACATCGCCTTCCACCGTCACACTGCTATGATCGTCGGCCCAAGTCACTGTTGGCTCATCGGATGCTGCCACATAGGTGTGTCCCGCGATGGCTGCCGCATCTTCATAGCTATCGGTACCTTCCTCGTAATCGGAAGAATCCGATGTATAGTCGGAATCTACCGCATGACCACAGATGGTGCAGACATAACACTCTCCCGTGTTCCAGTTGCCATCGTCATCCTTCGTATAATAAGTTTCATCAAAATGGATGTAATGATGCTCGTTGGCCGTGCC
>JAJQDO010000168.1 GCA_021202175.1 Clostridiales bacterium
CCTTCCGGGTCACTGCCTTCCCTGTCTAGGACCATCCATTTCCCGACAGCCCCTTATTTTTATTACTCATATATTTTTAATGTTTTTATTTGATTCCTCCGCGAACTCTCGTATCCTGTTATTCTGTATCCTCATCGCCTTCCGCATTATCCGTCTCTTCCCCGGTGCTGTTTTCGTCCGTGCCGTCCGTATCGGTGCCGGCATAAGCGGCCGCCTGTTCCTGTGCCGTAGCTACGACCACTTCCAGTCCATAGTTCGCCGACTTACGAATCAGATCGCTGTCGCCGGAGTTATTGATAATATCATAAAATAGCGGCGTCGCTGTTTCCTCATCTCCAGTCCTCTTATAACACATAGCCAGAAGATACATCACTTCATAATCATCTTCATCGCTGTAAGTATAGGCCGCCTTCACATCTTCCAGCGCAGCGGTATAATTGTATGCGTTATAATATGTCTGCGCGCTTTCATATAGCTGTGTCGCAGCGGTAGAGTAAGCCGTTTCTTTCATCGTATTATACAGATTCTGAGAAAACTCTGTCGGGAGAGAATCCCCGTCTATATTGGAAAGCTCTTCGGCACAGGTCACGTAATCGCCTTCGTCATACGCCTGTGTCGCTTTGATGAGCAAATCATACATACTGTCCTCATCATCAGAACCTTCATAAACCTTCAGGCTCTTTTTCAGCTTTTTATTCTTTGCCTGCAAAGATTCCTTATCTTCCTGAAGCTGGCTGATCTCACTGTCTTTTGCCTCTACCGTCTCCTCGTATTCCTGTTTCAGTTTATTATAATCGGAATTCGCTCCGGCCCGGACGCTCGGAATCACCAGCATAAACATGGCAATGACACCGATTGCAAGACCGATCAGCATGTAGACAAACTGTTTCCATGTATCCTTACTCGGATCTTCGTAGTGATCGACCGGACGCACATTTTTCAGGTTCTCGTTATCCGGGCGCAGATTCTCTGCCGGTACAATCTCCGGGCCATCTGCGGAAGGCTTCTCGCCAAGTTCCATAAGAAAACGGCGTGCCGTCGTATTATATACATCAATGGACAATGCATTATTCAGGTCGGTCTTCGCCTGCACATTATCTCCGGCCCGCATATGCAGGAGAGCAAACAGCAAGTGCCCGTTTACAAAATTCGGCGTGATGCTCAGTACCTTTTTGATCTGTATCATAGCCAGGTCGTCGCTGCCCTGTCTTGCGTAAATCAAAGCCTGATTATATTTTTTGGCCGTCTCATTGATCTCCTCGAAAATCGCCGGATGCTCTTCCATCTCCTTGATGTAACGATTCGCCTGATTCTCTTCTACATTATTCAGTCTGGCACTGTTCTTCCACTGGATATACGCTCTTCCGCGCTCACCCATCTGGTAATAAACCAGACCCAGAAGATTCCTCGCGTCTTTATGAGACTTATTATAGGTCAGCGCCTTCTTAAGATATGATATGGCGCCGCTTAAGTCCCTCATCTGTGCTTTTTCCAGTCCCAGATTATAATAATAATTGGCTGTATTACATGCTTTTGCCACATGCTTATTATCAAAGCCGCAGCAGGTACAGAATCCATCCGCCCCCACATTACGACCGCATTTTACACATTTCATGATTTCCTCCTACCTGCCTATAATGACGGATTATTCGTTACGGTTCACAAAGCCTGCGTAAATAGCAACGATTATTTTTCTTTCTCTTTTCCCAGCTGTTCCTTAACCATCTCATCTACCAGATCTGTAATATCCTTGATATCATCATCAAACAGATCACTCTGTCCTACCTCAACGCCTACTGCCGGTTTAAACTTCTTTAATTCAAGGTTAAAATCAATCATGATATTCCTCACTTTCCAAAATATATGTCATCCGTCTTCTGATCTGTGTTCTATGCCATTCGCCTCTTGATCTCTCCCACCAGATAAAAGGACCCGAGACACAGGAGACCTTCTTCATTTTTTTTATGCTGCAAGGCATACTGCAATGCCTGATTCGCATCCTCAAACGATATCAGCGGACACTTCGTATACCGCCGGAAGCATGCTTCCATCTCTTTTAGCGCAACGCCCCGTGTGCCTTCCAGCCGTGTTATATATATAATGCTCCAGGATATCTCCGAGAGCATCCGCACCATCTCATCATAATCCTTATCGGCACATACTGCAAAAAGTAGCTGCCATCTGCCGGCATCCATGCCGTCATCCGCGAACATCCGACAAATCTGCATGATTGCGCCTGGATTATGAGCGCCATCCACATAAACATCCGGAAGCACCTGCTCCATCCTGCCTTCCCATCGCATCTCCATCAGTCCGGCCCGTAAAGTCTGCTCTTCAATATCCGGAAGCAGGACGCGCATCGCTATGAAGGCGAGCGCAGCATTATAAATCTGATAATCTGCTGCGCTTCTTATGCTCAGATAACTATTCTTATAATAACGACTCTTGATAGAAAAATCAATCTTATTCTCTCTTTTTTTTAAAATTGTTATATCATTAGACAGAACTCTGTAAAGAGGAGAATGTTTTCTTTCTGCTTCCTTCTGTATCGTCGGAAAGGATCCGTTCCCTTCATCGAGCGCTACCACGGGAATTCCTGGCTTTATGATGCCAGCTTTTTCCGATGCGATGGCTTCCATCGTATCGCCCAACACCGCCATGTGATCGAAACTAATCGATGTGATTACGCAAATAAGCGGGTTCGTCAAAACCGTCGCGTCCAATCTTCCGCCCAATCCGGTCTCCATGATACAATAATCCACATTTTCCCGGGAAAAGATCAAAAGGCTCATCAAAAATAAGATCTCGAAATAGGTGAGCGGTTTTCTCTGACCGTCTCTCTCTGCCAATAACGACTTCACCTGCTCCCAGGCCCAAATCAGCTTGTCGTCCTCACATATCTGAAAATCAATGCGAAATCTTTCATTCATATGCACAAGATGCGGGGAGGTGAACAGAGCGGTCCGGTATCCGGCTTTGCGCAGCATGGATTCCAGAAAAGCACATACCGACCCCTTGCCGTTGGTTCCGGCTACATGTATCACCTTCAGATCTTTCTCCGGATGCCCGAGGGCATCCAGATACTGCTGAAGATTCTCCAGACCGGGATAAGTTCCGAATCTCGGAATCTCCGATATCTCCCGTTCCATCTCCTCAATTGTCATGCTCTTCTCCTTTTTCCGATTCGCACCGGCCTCATCGAATCAACAGGCTCTGCAGACGTTCTTCCACCTGAGCCGCCATCGCTGTGTATTTCTCTAATTTCTTTTTCTCTGCCTCTACCTTCTGTGCCGGCGCTTTGCTGACAAACTTCTGATTGTTCAGCATGCCGCTAGCCCGTTTGATCTCTCCGGCCAGGCGAGCTGCCTCTTTCTGAAGACGAGCGATTTCTTTTTCTACATCCACCAGTTCCGCAAACGGAATATAGATGACCGCATCATGAATGACGGTGGACACGGCGTCATCAGCGATCCCGCTCTGATCCGGCTGCACATATACCTCGCTGGCGTAGCCCAACGTCGCAAAAAATACCTTGGACCGTTCGAAGATACCCAGAATCGCATTCATATCAGACACAACATAGACCGTCGTCTTTTTGCTCGGCGGCACGTTCATCTCCGCACGCAGATTACGGATATTACGCACAGCGGTCTTAATAATCTCCACCTCATTTTCCTCGGCCTTGAAATCATATTCTTCTTTAAATACCGGCCAGTCTGAAATCATGATGGATTCTTCCTCATCCTGCATGCTGCAGAAGATTTCTTCTGTAATAAACGGCATATATGGATGCAGAAGCTTCAAGGCTATCGTCAACACTGTTTTCAGCGTATACAGCGCCGCTGCCTTAGTGGAATCTTCATCGTTGTATAATCGAGGTTTCACCATCTCAATATACCAGTCGCAAAAGCTTTCCCAGATAAAATCATACAGCTTGCCCACCGCGATACCAAGGTCATACTTTTCCATATTCTCTGTCACTTCTTTAACAAGC
This sequence comes from Clostridiales bacterium, assembly GCA_021202175.1. Lineage (GTDB taxonomy): Bacteria > Bacillota > Clostridia > Lachnospirales > Lachnospiraceae > Anaerobutyricum. The sequence continues at coordinate 3,995 of JAJQDO010000168.1, forward strand.
GTATTAGCCTTGGAAAGAATCCACTTATCTGCAGCGGTAAGGTCATCTAAAGTCACATCGTCAAAGTCTGCTTTTTCTATATTCATGAGCATGAAACGGGACGCGTTCCATACCTTATTCGCGAAATTACGGCTGGCGATCACTTTCTTTTCGGAAAAACGCATGTCATTTCCCGGCGCATTTCCTGTAACAAGCGTCAGACGAAGGGCATCTGCGCCATACTGGTCGATAATCTCCAATGGGTCGATGCCGTTTCCTAAGGATTTACTCATCTTGCGGCCCTGCTCGTCACGCACCAGGCCATGAATCAGTACATCCTGAAACGGTGACTTCCCTGTGTGCTCATACCCGGAAAATACCATGCGGATCACCCAGAAAAAGATGATATCGTATCCCGTTACCAGAACATTCGTCGGATAAAAATACTCGAGATCTTCGGTCTGTTCTGGCCAGCCAAGAGTGGAAAACGGCCAGAGTGCGGAACTGAACCATGTATCCAGCGTGTCCTCATCCTGGGTGAGATGGGTGCAGCCACACTTCGGGCAGACCGTCGGCTGCTCTTTTGCCACCACGATTTCTCCGCATTCATCACAATAATAAGCCGGGATACGGTGTCCCCACCAAAGCTGCCTGGAAATACACCAGTCGCGGATATTCTCCAGCCAGTGAAGATAGGTGCGGTCAAAGTGCTCCGGAACAAAACGAAGCTCTCCGTTTTTCACTGCCTCGATGGCCGGCTTCGCCAGTTCTTCCATACGGACGAACCACTGTTTTTTCACCATCGGCTCCACCGTCGTGTGACAGCGGTCATGAGTACCGACATTATGATTATGGGGTACGATCTTTACGAGATATCCCTCATCCTCCAGCTGTTTGACGATGGCCTTCCTGGCCTCATAGCGGTCCATTCCGGCAAACCTGCCGCCGTTTTCATTAATGGTTCCGTCGTCATTCAGGATATTGATCTCTTCCAGATCATGACGCTTGCCCACCTCGAAATCATTGGGGTCATGAGCTGGCGTAATCTTCACCGCGCCGGTACCGAACTCCTTATCCACATAGGAATCGGCAACAATCGGAATCTCCCGGTTCACAATCGGCAGAAGCGCCATCTTCCCGATAACGTCCTGGTATCTCTCGTCCTCCGGATGAACCGCGATGGCCGTATCCCCGAGCATCGTCTCCGGTCGGGTCGTAGGAATCTTTATTACTTTATCGGTCTTAATGATAGTATAATAGATATGCCAGAAATATTCTTCCTGATCTTCTTACTCGACCTCAGCATCTTAAATGGAGGTCTGGCACACCGGGCACCAATTGATAATACGGGAACCCCGGTAGATATATCCTTTTTCATATAAATTGATAAATACCTGTTCCACTGCTTTCGAACAGCCCTCATCCAGAGTAAACCGCTCTCTGTCCCAATCTGCGGAAGATCCCAGTTTTTTCAGCTGGCTGACGATGCGTCCGCCATATTCTTCACGCCATTCCCAGGTGCGTTTCAGGAATCCTTCCCTCCCGAGGTCTTCTTTTTCAATACCCTCTTCTTTTAATTTATCAATCACCTTTACTTCTGTCGCAATGCTGGCATGGTCCGTCCCCGGCTGCCAGAGCGCGTTATATCCCTGCATTCTCTTGAAACGAATCAGAATATCCTGCAAAGTATTATCCAGCGCATGTCCCATATGAAGCTGCCCTGTGATATTTGGCGGCGGCATCACGATCGCAAACGGTTTTTTACTGCGATCCACCTCCGCATGGAAGTATTTTTTATCCATCCATTTCTGATAAAGTCTGTCCTCAATCTCTGCAGGATTGTAGGTCTTATTCATTTCTGTAACCATGAGTTTATGTCCTCCTGAATATATTTATAAATAATAAACGAACCAAAGTTCATTTCTTTCGCGTGAACACATTTTATAGTGAACGACAAATATTTTTTGTCATTCACTATAAACAGCGCATACACTCACTATGCAATCATGTAAACGTAACAATTAAATTGGAAATACATTTTTGGCCGGCAGATTGGTACTATAGAGATTATCCTCCGTCTCCAGTTCCTGCCTGAACTCTTTTTGCAGTTCCCGTACAAGCTTCTTCCGGGCGTTCATCCCATCCTCTTCTCTGCCATTTAGCATCAGATAGTCGATCTTTTTATGGCTGGCCGCCAGACCACTGAAGCCAAATTCATCATTCATGGCATCAAAGCGATTCTCAAAGGACTCCAATAGCAGATCCGAAACCTTAAAAGACCGCAACTCTTCTTTCGCCTGCGCCAGTCCCTCCACAAAAACATTGATACAATAGTAGCAGAACAGGGATTCCTCATCCCCGGCGTATTGATATGCCTTTACAAAATCAACATCAGCATCATGATAGCGGAATAGTCTGGCTTTTGCAATACCCATATTATGATAAACTGCACCTGTCTCCGCCGAATCCATCGTATTTTGCCGCAGCGCCTCTTTATAATAATAGATTGCCATGGACGCCCGGTTCGCGTTTAAAAACATATCGCCTTTCCACTTGCACTGAACCGGGTATGGCATATTTTTTAATTTACGGTATTCATCAAGAATCTGTCTGATCTCATCCTCTGTGAAATAATTGCCTTCCCGAAAAAGAGTCGAAAAATATTTCATCTGATCTTTGGCCGGATCGCGAAAACGGGACAGCTGGCGGGACAGCTTCTCTAATCCTAGCTGATCGCGGATATAGTATAACAATTCCTCATCCGGAAGCGTATAAAGATAGCATATCATGTGTTCGCTCAGATAATACACCATCTCCTCATAAGAAAACACACAGACTCCCGTCTCCTGAAAACAATATGGTTCTTCCCCGATCTGTCCGATACAAACCATAGATTCTCTCATAAGCTTTCCCTCCTCACGATATGAGCTTAAACGGAAATATAGTCACTTTTCCAGTTCCCGGAAACATGGTGCCAAACCCCATGTCTTTTAAGAGGATCACTCCCTCTGTATCCGACGTAAACTCGACCTGGATTCGGATTCTTGTCGTTTTCGGCGGCCGGGAAGGAAGGTCTTTTATCTCACAGCTGGTACATTCCATCTCATTTTCCTTGGTATTATGGTAAAAGAACTCCACCTTCTGGCTTTTATCGAGGATGATATCGATGCTTCCCTTCGTATTATACCATTCCCGCCCGATGGAAGTGATCGGCACGTACTTCAGCTTTCCATTCTCCTGAATGGTAACGCCGATCGTATGATATACCATATCCGGTCCCTGCAGGAGAAGCATGCCTTCCTCCATAAACGGAATGGTCCCCGTCCCGTAAAGGCTGGCACCATTGGCGTAAAGATTCTGCCCCATAAAAACTCTTCTGCCCGCGCAAAGATAGGTAAGCGTCTTTCTCATCCAGTTCCCCTCGAAACCTTCTCCCGTAAGGAAAATAATATGGGCAGGATGTTTCACCAGAAACTGTTTTATCATCCGACTGAAATTATAATCTTTATTTTCATCCTCTCTGCCGATATCATACTGTTCCAGATCAATCTCTCTTAACACAGCGCGGTAGGCCTTCTGCCTGGATGACCGAATCTGTTCCACCTGGATATAGTGCAGGATATTTCCCGTATAATCAAGCAACAGGGTATTTCTGTCCCACACGGCACGTTCCTGATGGAAGACATATTCTACAAAAGCCCGAAACCTGGTCATGATATTCACGGCATGTCTCTTTTTGAAATCCGCGTCTAACAGCTCTGTCAGGTGATCCCGGCATCCTTTCGACGCATCTTCCATGGTAAAATATACCCCATGATAGTCCTCCCATTTCACCTGATTGGCTTCCATATATCGCAAAATATAACAAAGGCCGCTGTCGATATAATCTTCCTGCTCGCTCTCCTGCAAGGGAAAAGTCTCTTCGGTCATCTCCCCTTTCCCTTCATCGTAGACACTCAGATGAACCGCATCCTTTCCTATATCAATGCCCGCAAAGCGTCTTGTCTCAAGCTGTTCCATAATCCTTCCTCATCTCCCGCCTGTATATCTAAAGCAGCTTCAATAACCGGTCCGTAAAGAAAATCTTCCGCAAAAATCCTTCCATCTCCTGTGCGCTGTATTCCTCCGTGCTGAAATGATTCAGAGCAAAGAATCGGCTCTCGTCCCCTTCATATCCAAACGTCTCAAAACGAAGGCGGCTCTCGTCACTGACCACGGTATCGTCTTCCTCCAGGCGATAATTCACATGATCGTTCTGATAAAAATACATGGAACCGATATACATTCCCGGAAGGACTTCGTTTAAATATCGCTTCCTGGTCAGTTCCTTCTCTCCCGCAATCTGGTAATATAATACAACGTTTTTTCCACGGCCTCCGCGATACGTCAGATAGGTTTTTTCCAGATACTCTACCGGAAAATCAATCCATTGATCGTAAACATGATAGACCGGAAGATAAAACTCCTCTTCCAGAAACTCTTCAATAATCTTTACGACCGTCTCCCGGATATTGTCCTTCCACGGCTTTCTCGAAGCAAAATAATACAGGAAATGAATCTTCGTCTCCCGATCACTGATCCTTCCCGCGAGAATCTCCTCTCCGATAATCGCGTGCATGGATTCCGGCAGATCGATGATTCCTTTTCTTTCTTTTTCAGAAGCGTATTCCAGATATCTCCCGATCACTTCCTCCTGTGGATTCTCCTTGTAGTAGTTTTCAAAAACAGGGAACAGTCCGTCTGTATCGCTTCCCGTAAACATACTCTGTTCCAGAATCCTCTTCTCAAAAGCACCTGTATCCAGGGCAAACTTTCTGCTCCGCTCCCAGATGAGCAGAAGATCTTCCATCTCACCCTGAAAATTATTCATCTGATAGATCAGCGTATCCCGGTTATATTTCTTAGTCACAAAAGCGGAATAACAAAGATAAAAAGTGGTCT
>JAJQDO010000289.1:0-6227 GCA_021202175.1 Clostridiales bacterium
AAATTTAAAAAATTGAACGTTCAAGGTTGTTTTGTTATTCAGTTGTCAATATTCATCTGTTACTTAAGCGCAACAGCTTTTTAATAATATCACATCCATCTTCTTATGTCAAGAAAAACTTTATTAATTTTTCTTGTCCATCTCATAGACGCAACTAATATAGTATATCACATTCTCGTGGAATGTCAATAAAAATTTGCAACTATTGTTTTATATTTTCATTTACAATAATTGCAAACAACGGAGAAGAAGGGATTTGAACCCTTGCGCCGCTACTAACGACCTACTCGCTTTCCAGGCAAGCCCCTTCGACCTCTTGGGTACTTCTCCAAAATGATCAAATGAATATAACTTATTAAATTCTCTCTCCGAAAAATACGGAGAAGGTGGGATTCGAACCCACGGCACCTTTCAGTGTCACTGGTTTTCAAGACCAGCTCCTTAAACCACTCTGACACCTCTCCACAAGTTGTTCATTGATGCCACAGCTAACCGCGACTTGATTATATTATCACCTTAAAAACCAAATGTCAACATCTTTTTTCATTTTCTAGCGGGGTTTTTACCCGTTTGACTTTTCAACAGTTTTATCAATTGTGGCACTGTCCACATTGTGGTAGGACGACAGATGTAATGCACATCCCCACTCCGTGAACAAGCCGCATTTTCTTCTTAAATATCGCCGCTAATATCCAGATTATCTCCCTTTAAAGCCACGAAAGCGCCGTTTTTCGCTTCCTCTGAATCAGCATGAGCCAACAGCCACTTATTACAGGCCCAAAGCAGCTTGCCATCTGCTCCCTGAGAAGTAACATCCGGTCGTGTTCCATTGGTCCCGCGAGGCAGTGCTACCAGCACTTGAAATCCTTTTTCCGAATCCGTATGGCAGGGTGCATAATGCAGCGTAGTGGCGTAGACTTCCACCATGACTCCTGCGGGGACGCGAAAAGCTTTCACTTCGGCAGTATCCAGAACACCATGCACGATCTGCTCTTGTCTGGCCAACAGCAGAATAAAATCATTCGTTCCCAGATTAAACTCGCTGTCTCTGTGATATTCCAGGCAGTTCAATCTGGTATTATGACCATTACACCAACCCATCTGCACCGGCATTCCTCCAAATAGCTGTGCGGAGACAGCTTCCGCAGATGGCAATCCCTGCAAGACCGGATCTTCCGCCGTGTAGACCACTCCATCTGTCACAGGAGTATTTTTCAGTCCCTCCATGATCTCCTCAACCGGGAAGGGTGCATGCACCTGCCCATAAGGGTGAAACACTTCGTCAAATACAGAGTGAATTATCATGATCTCTCCTTTCTGTCGTTCATATACGACACAAAATGCAACTACAGCCGTTTAACATTGTTTCTACTAATCCTTTACTACGTTTCCTGTAAAAATCAGTAAGCATTCAGCGGAACATCCTCTTCAAAGGATCTTATGGCTCGAATCTCGACGTAATATCCATACTGCGCATTCACATTTACATAAACCCGCTCTCCAATCCGATGTCCCATCAGAGCAACGCCCAATGGCGACTCGATGCTGATATGGTTTTTCGTGGAATCTGTCAGCACCGTCGTCACAAAGGAGAATTCCTCTTCTTCCCCTTCTTCTTCAAAATATAAGGTGACGGTTTTGTTGAGTCCCACCTGATCCTCATCGGTCTGGTCGGAAACAATCTCTGAGGTACGAATCATTCTTTCCAGATACCGGATTCGGCTTTCGTTACGGTTTTTTTCTTTTTTGGCCGCATGGTATTCAAAATTCTCGCTGAGATCTCCATGTGCCCTGGCCTCCTTGACATGTTCCAAAAGCTCTTTGCGCACCACAACCTTCCGGTACTCGATCTCCTCCGTCATCTTGTCAATATCCTGCTGCGTTAATTTATGTCCCATGATTATCTCCATTCTACCGCCTTTCCCTTGACGGCGCAAGTCACAATGCAACTGTACCTCCATTTCGCCGCCTTTTCCATGGCAGTATAGATCATAAAGCAAATATATTTTTTATAGTAACTCTTTTTTCATGTTAAGAATTGTCGCATAATTAATTGTATATAACATCCAGAAGCATAATGCTTGCTTAATGTTTTGTGATAAAGGCAGTACATATTATTTTGTGACAGTTCCTTACTGTTCACAGATATGCCCAAATGGCAACATATGAACATCAATATGCCTTTAATTCCTTCCAGAGGCGGCTGTAAAGGCTATCCATCTCTTCTCCTAAATATTGATAAACCTCGCATTGGTCCATGATGTCATCACTGGGAAATATCGTCGCATCCTCTTGCGTTTCCTCATCAAGCTCGTCGTAAACTGCCGTGTTCGGTGTCCCATACCAGACATATTCAAAGTTCATCATGGCAATATCGGGCCGGTTCATAAAGTCAATAAATTGTTCCGCCGCTTCCTTATACGTGGCCGACGAGGGAATCATCCAGCAGTCAAACCAGATGTTCGTCCCTTCTTTTGGGATGACATAGGCAAGATTTTCGTTTTCTTCGATTGCCACTGTAGCGTCACCGGAATAAATGACGCTCAAGGCCGCGTCGCCGGAAATCATGGCATCTCTGGTCTCGTCCACAAGATAAGCCGCCAGGAGTGATTTCTGCTCCATCAGCAGGCTCTGTGCCGCCAACAATTCTTCCTGATCTGTGGTATTAATGGAATACCCCATCCATTTGAGTGGAACAATAAAGGCGTCTCGGACACTATTTTCCATGATGATCTGATTTTTATATTTTTCTTCCCATAAAATGGACCAACTGTCTACCTCCTCGTCCACCATTTCTGTGTTGTAAAGGATTCCCACCGTCCCGAAGAAATAGGGAACCGCGTATTGATTTTCCGCATCAAATGTCTGGCAGAAATCGAAGTATTTCTGATCGATGTTGGAGAGATAATTCATATCGGAGGTATCGATTTCCTGGGCTTCCCCTTCCAAAATCATTTTCTCTATCATATAATCTGACGTGCAGATTAAATCATAATTGATGCCTCCGGACTGATATTTGGTATACATATCCTCCGGCGTAACATACTGCTCGTACTTAACCTCAATGCCAGTCTCTTCTTCAAACATGTCTATAGTGTCTCTATCTATATAATCGCCATAATTAAATATAATCAATGCATCATCAGAATCACCATTTGTACTGCCAAGCTGACATCCGGTCATTGTCATCAACATCGCGAAAGAAAGCGCCAAAAACAGCATTTCTTTTTTAAAGAAAGAATGTGCCCTGGAACATTCTAGTGTCGGGCTCGTATGCATTTGTGACATGATTCCAACCGTGCAGGTGCGAATCCTTAGCAAGGTGTTTTTTATTTTGAGAGCGATTTTTATTTTATAAGAAAAAAATTTCTTATAAAACAAAAAAATTTTCTGCCTTACAGATGACTGCTGCCAATGATATTTTTGATTTTTTATGATATGTTTTCTCAATATTCCGTCTCCTCAATGCTTCTGGTGGCAGAAAGCCGGTTAATGACCGCCAATAGAATCAGTATGGTAAACAGAAGAATCGTGGATAATGCGTACATTTCCGGATTGATACCTCTGCGCAGCTGCTGGTACAGCATGGTGGATATGGTATTGATTCCCGCTCCTTTCGTAAAATAGGTCACCACGAAGTCATCCATCGATATCGTAAAGGCAAAGAAAAAACCCGAGATAATTCCAGACGAGATTTCCGGCAGAACGACCTTTACAAAGGCATAGACAGGATGCGCTCCTAAATCCAGGGCCGCCTCATAGAGATTCTTGTCCACCTGCTGCAGCTTTGGCATGACATTTAAAATGACATAGGGCAGGCCTATGGTCACATGGGCAATCAGCATGGAGGAAAATCCCAGTGTCATAAAATGGACGAACAGCAGCATGATGGCAATACCCGTCACCATCTCGGAATTCAGAAGCGGAATATTGGCTACGGACTGCATGACCGTGCGCATTTTAATGCCCATGGCGGACATGGCGATACAGGCCAGCGTCCCGATCACGGTGGCTATCAGCGCTGCCGATGTCGTGAGAACCAGGGTGGTTCGCACCGCGAGAAGTACCTCTTCATTCTGGAACAAATCAGTGTACCAGTGCAAGGTAAATCCTCCCCAGACCGTCCGTGTTTTGGAATCATTAAAGGAACAGACGATCAGAATCATCAGCGGGGCGTATAACAAAAAGCCGATCATCGCCACATAACACCTGGCAGCTACTTTTTTCGCTTTTACCATAACATTGCGTCTCCTTCCTCTGATTTATTCCGGTTCATCAGTGCCATACTGATTATTATAAATACCATCAGCACCAGAGAAAGGCCGGAACCGAGATTCCAGTTATTGGCCAGATTAAACTCCTGCTCGATGACATTTCCCAAAAGTAATATTTTGGAACCGCCCAGAATGTCAGCCACGACAAACTCCGATATACTGGGGATAAATACCATGGTAATTCCACTGACCACTCCCGGCATGGAGAGGGGAACGATCACTTTTTGAAAGGTGATAACGGAAGTGGCTCCCAGATCCTGGGCCGCTTCGATGACATCCTGATCTATCTTACACATGACATTGTAAACCGGCAAGATCATAAAAGGAAGATAATCATACACCATGCCGATCAATATGGCCCCTTTGGTATACATGATATGCTGCGCGGGCAATCCAAAAAATCCCAAGATCCCGTTGATAATGCCGGTGTTGGACAGAATCATCTGCAGCGCGAGAATCCGGAGCAGGAAGTTGATCCACATCGGCAGAATAAACAGCATGATCACAAATCCCGCGCCCTTTCTCTTTTGCTGACTTAAAATATAAGCCAGCGGATAAGCCAGCACCAGGCAGATGATTGTCGTTCCCAAAGCCAGGAGGATAGAATTGGCAAACGCCTTGTAATGCACGGAATCCGCGATGGCCAGTACATTTTCCAGCGTGAAATTCCCATCCGCATCCGTCATTCCATAACCAATGACCATAAACAACGGCAGGATGATAAACCCCAACGCCCAGACCACATAAGGACTGATCAGTATCTTCCTAAACATCGGATATCACCGCCCTCTCATCATCGGATTCCGGCTTATTCATAATCTGAATATTAAAAGGAATCACAGAAATACTCACCTTCGTACCCACCGGATAGCAAAGCGTACTGTGCACCAGCCATTCGTAACCGCCGGCCATGACATCCATCTCATAGTGAACCCCTTTAAAAATAAGGGACGTTACCACCCCGTCCAGATATCCTTCTCCTTCTTTGCCGAGGACAACGTCTTCCGGGCGAATCACCACATCCACCGGGCGATTGGTTCCAAATCCCACATCCACACAGGCGAAACGCTGTCCGAGAATCTCCACCAGCTCGTCCTTCACCATGATACCGTCAAGAATATTGCTGTCACCGATAAAATCGGCCACAAATGCATTCTGCGGCTCGTTGTAAATGTCTTCCGGGGTCCCCATCTGCTGGATGTAGCCCTGATTCATGACCACGACCTTGTCCGACATGGTCAGCGCCTCTTCCTGGTCATGCGTCACATAAATAAAGGTAATGCCCAGCTCTTCCTTTAAACGCATCAGCTCATACTGCATGTCCTGACGAAGCTTCAGATCCAGGGCTCCCAACGGCTCATCCAGAAGAAGAACCTTCGGTTCATTCACCACGGCTCTGGCAATGGCCACTCTCTGCTGCTGTCCTCCGCTTAAAGAAGACGGCTGGCGATTTTCATATCCTTCCAGATTCACCAGCTTCAACGCGTATTTTATTTTATCCCGGATATAACTGTCCGATTTTTTCTTGATCTTCAAGCCAAAGGCGATGTTTTCCCCAATCGTCATATGCTGAAATAAAGCATATTTCTGAAAGACCGTATTCAGATTCCTCTGGTTGGCGGGAACGTCTGTGATATCCTTTCCTTCAAAAAACAACTGTCCCTGATCTGGCTTTTCAAAACCGCCTATAATCCGTAATGTCGTCGTTTTTCCGCATCCGGAAGGACCCAGAAGGGTAATGAATTCATTTTCCTTCACTTCCAGGCACAGATCGTCAAGCACCATTGTCTTTCCAAAAGATTTGGAAATGTGTTTTAATTCCACCAAGTTATTTTTCATCTCATTCTTTACCCTCATAAAGCCTATCATATTTTAAAAGCTCGGAGGAGAAGTCACCCACAAAAGATCGGCACCCCGGGCAGAACATATTTAATGCGATGGATATGCCTTATA
>JAJQDO010000289.1:6237-9211 GCA_021202175.1 Clostridiales bacterium
TGCTCCGCTGGCCTCAGATATGTAATTGGATCGTTCTGCCTTATAATAAAAGGAATCACCCTTTTTCGCGGTATATACCTTCTCTCCGATATGAATCTCTATCTGTCCTTTCAAGATATATCCGAACTCTTCTCCCTCGTGGGGATTATCCGGATAGACGGAACCCATCGCCTCAAGATGGAGATAGATTGGTTCCATGGTATTCTTCTGGGCATTGGGAATAATCCACAGGATATAATTACCGTATTCTTTATCCTCTTTTGTAAAATAATCCTCTTTCGTAAATACAATCTGTTCTTCTTCCGTTTCACTGCGGAAGAATTCTCCGATGGAAGTCCCAAGGCACTGTAGGATATCTTCCAGAGTAGCGATTGATGGGGAAGTCATATCCCGCTCAATCTGGGAAATAAAGCCCTTCGTCAATTCCGCCCTGTCTGCCAGTTCCTCCTGGGTCAATCCCTGTTTTTTTCTCAAATCTCTGATCCTGTTCCCAATCTCCATATAATTTGGCGACACCTCCTTTACTAAATTTATAGTAAGCCACTTTATATCGTTTACTATCGCACCGGTCGCGCGCTGTCTTGTAAACCTAAAGTTTAGTATAAATAAACATATGTATTATGTCAGAAGAAATTCTTTCTGTCAAGAAAAATTAAATAGAAATGTAAAGATTGTAAAAAATAAACGGGAAGCCGAAATAAACAAAAAAAGCCGCTGTAAAAATCAATCAGGTTAAAATAATAAACCTGTCTGATCTTACAGCAGCTTCGCCATTTCCATATTTAGTCCGTATCTTCTTTCACCCAGGCAATCTTGCCGGCCAGAATCTCCGCAATCTTCGTCACCACCGGTTTCATCAGGATAAGCGCTTCTTCCCTCGTCTTGCCGGCAGCCGTCACGCGGATGAGAACCCCATCCTCCTTGGCATACGTGGCCACCGTCGGATTCTCACTATCAAGAATCTCACCGAGAAGATCCGCGATCGGCGCCTCCCCGATCTCCCGTAACGGCATCTCGTCCGGTCCCTTGCACTTGATATTGATTGAAACAAATACATGGTCGGAAAGCCGTTTGATAAACAACTGACAGCATTCGCCCAGCACTGCCTTCATCTCCTTTGGCGGTCCTGGCAGCATGACGATGGCTTTCTCGCCCTGCGCCATGATGATCCCCGGAGCAAGGCCAACCGTGTTGGCAACGACCAAAGACCCTTCCGGAACCATCGCCTGCTTTTTCTGACTCTCCGTCATCTGATGAATCCCATAAGATTCCAGCTTATTCTTCACATGTTCATAAGTCTTCTTATCAAAAACCAGCTCCTTGCCAAAAAAGGCTGCCGCTACCTCTTTGGTCAGATCATCCTTCGTCGGCCCCAGGCCGCCCGTCATGATGATCAGATCTGAACGTTCCAACGCCGTCTTCAGCACATTGCTTAATCTTTCTTCATTATCTCCGACCACGGTCTGATAATACAAATCAATTCCCAGTCGCGCCATCTCTTTTGATATATATTGCGCATTGGTATTTACAATATTGCCAAGCAAAAGCTCCGTACCCACACAAACGATCTCCGCTACCATATTCCACTCCTCCTTACTGATATATGTGCCAGAGACTGATACACTGGTTTTATATTAGCATATTTCGTGCCGTTTTAACAGCCCCTTCTCTGAGATTGCCTTTGTTTTTCTCCACACGTTTTGAATAATTTACGGTGTTTACGTTCATCCTTTTATAGGACGAAATTTCCCATAAAACAAACCAGGAACAAATCAGGAGGATACAAATGTTTCTAAACAAAGTAGAAATATGCGGTGTAAACACCTCGGAACTGCCCCTTCTTTCCGAAGAGGAAAAGAATGCCCTGTTTCAACAAATCGAACAGGGAGATATGGATGCCAGGGAAAAGTATATCAAAGGAAACCTGCGTCTCGTTTTGAGTGTCATCCAGCGTTTTACCGGCAATCACGATAACGCGGATGACCTGTTCCAGGTTGGCTGCATCGGCCTGATGAAAGCCATTGATAATTTTGACAGGACACTGGATGTGAAATTTTCCACCTATGCCGTTCCGATGATTCTTGGCGAGGTGAGACGGTATCTGCGGGATAATAACAGCATACGGGTCAGCCGTTCTTTAAGAGATATCGCATACAAAGCTGTCTACGCGAAAGAACAGCTTATGAAAACCATGGACCGGGATCCGACCATAGAAGAGATATCAAAAGAAATCAATCTGCCGGAAGAAGACGTCATCTATGCTCTCGATGCCATCGCCACGCCAGTCTCCCTGTTTGAACCTGTCTATCAGGACGGCGGCGACGCCTTGTTTCTCATGGATCAGGTATGTGATAAAAAAGCCGGGAGGATACCTGGGTAGAACATCTCGCGTTACAAGACGCTATGGAGAAACTAGGCAACCGTGAACATCACATCATCGAAAAACGTTTTTATGAAGGTAAAACACAGACGGAAGTTGCCGACGAGATCAGCATCTCCCAGGCACAGGTTAGCCGTTTGGAAAAAAACGCGCTTCGCTTCATCCGCAGCTATCTCAATGATTGATTGCGATTCCTATCGTGGGGTTTTCGATTTATGCCTGTCGAAAACCCCATTACCCGGATTCATTCCAATGATGCATGTCTTAATACTTTCCGATTCAAGTCAATTTCATGTCAATCGAAGCCCTCATTGTCTGAAAATCATTCCATGCGGATCATCTCCCTTTTCAGGCGATGGATAATCTTCTTTTCCAGACGGGATATGTAGGACTGTGATATTCCCAGCATATCCGCCACTTCCTTTTGCGTTTTCTCTTCTTCCTCCTCTCCCAGGCCAAAACGAAGAGAAATAATCATCTTCTCCCTGTCTGAGAGAGTTTCCATTGCTTTCTTTAACAGCTTGCGGTCAATTTCGTCTTCGATATGTTTCGATATGATATCGTCATCGGTTCCCAGGATATCGGAAGGCAGGT
>JAJQDO010000289.1:9221-28817 GCA_021202175.1 Clostridiales bacterium
CTTTTAAAGGCGAATCGACGTATACTTCCATCCTGTATTTGATGGTACGTAGCAAATACATGAGAATCTCATTTTCAATACAGCGGGAGGCATACGTAGCCAGTTTGATCTTTCGACTCAGATTGAAGGTCTGAATCGCCTTGATCAATCCAATCGTCCCGATCGATATCAGGTCTTCTACCCCGATTCCCGTATTTTCAAATTTCTTTGCTATGTACACGACAAGACGGAGATTACGCTCGATCAGAATCGCCCTTGCCTCCTCGCATCGTTTCGTTTCTAACTGGCTTAAGACATAGGCCTCTTCTTCCGGCTCCAGCGGCGGCGGCAAAATATCACTTCCGCCTATGTAATGAACTTCATTTTTGGAATGGAACCACTGTTTTACATTCTCCGCCATGGTAAAACGCACCCGTTCAATTCCTGACACACTTAATATAACTGGCATTTTTACTATCCCCTTTCCTTTATCATATCCTGCTTACTCCCGACATAAGTCTACACATCTTCTTAATCTGTCATAAAAAGCAGCGTGTCTGTATATTTCCTATGAAACAAAAATATCTGCCGGCAGTAACATGTTATATCTCCCATCCCGGGAAACCTTATGTATGGTCATGCCCATCAGGCCGCGCCGATCTGCCAATATCTCTCCGTCTTTTTTTACGATGATATGCTCTGCCAGAATCCCCGGCATCCACCCATCTTCCTTTCCCACAGAAGAATAATTAATCTTATATATCCCAGACCGAAGATGATCTGCCATCTCCTTCCATGGAAATTCCTTCTGCCTGATAAGGCATTCCATGGTTTTTTTCTCTTTTTCGTCCAGGATTTTTTCTGCTTCTTTATAGGAAAGTATGCATATTCCCAATCCTGTCATTTCACTGACCAGCAGATTACCGGTATCATAATACCCGTCCAGAAAAATGGAACGATCTTTTCTTATAATCTGTACTTCATAAATATATTCCTCTCTTTTCTCAATTTTCTTATCTCCTCTCTCCTTTACGATAAAAAATATCGTGAATATCGTTACGAAAAAAAGAAATGCACCGGATTGTTTTGCTTTATCGAGTACATCCAATACTGGCAATCTGTACATTATTTTTTGAAAAATAATTCCCAGTCCTCCCAAAAGAAAGCTATACAGCATCGTCGTTTCCACCGTCTTTTTAAAAAGGCGCCAGGTTCTGATCCGATAAGTCCAGATCAGCGTGAAACAAAGCAAAATGCCTGCTGTTGCAACGCGCGGTAACATAGAAACATTTCCAGAAAGGCAAAACCAGAACAGATAAGTCAATGCAGCCAAGAAGGCCCCGGCTGTCACCCGTCTCTTTCTCATATCGGGAAAATGCTTCTCTTTCACCAGTATCAGAATCAGATGGTCCAGGATAAAATTGTATACAAACAGAACATCAAGATAGATCATGCTTCACATTTCATCCTTTTTCCTCTTCATAAAAATCGCGGTACATTGCCTCACATTCCAATGCTTCATAAAAGGAAACGAATATATTTTAGCAATATACAGCAGAAATGATGGATATATATCAAAAGGTGATTCAAGTGACAATAAGCATGATACTATAAAGGCACGCAAAAAAAGGTCGAAACATAAAGGAAAAATCCTTCATATTTCGACCTTATTATGCATATTATTCTGATGTATCAAGATATCTGACCCGCATAGTCTTCTTGTACCTGTTTGCAGCTATGCGCTAACAGCTACATCATCTTCTCTTCTGAAGAAACTCCGGAATCTTAATCTCCATATCGCCCGCATCGTAGGAACGGGAAGAGTAGTCTCTGGAGTCTGTGCTCTTAGGAGACGCCTTCTTGATGGACTGTCCACTGTATGTAGGGCCGTTATTCTCCGCCTTTTTCGTCCCGGCAGATCGTGCCGAACTCTTAACGGAACCTGTTCCTGACACATCATGGAGTCCCGTGGCAATGATGGTGATGCTCACCTGATCTTCCGGCACGTCGTCACTCTCTACGTTACCGAAGATGATATTCGCCTCATCGCCGGCCACTTCTGTCAGATAGGACACTGCCTCATAAACCTCCTGAATTCCGACATCACCGGAGAAGTTGATAATGATATCGGTCGCTCCGCTGACTGTCGTCTCAAGAAGTGGACTTTCCATGGCCTTTTTGATCGCATCCACCGCTTTGTTCTCGCCATTACCAACGCCAATACCAATGTGTGCGATCCCCTTATCTCTCATTACCGTCTGAATATCCGCAAAATCCAGGTTGATAAGACCCGGTTTAAAAATCAGATCCGTTATCCCCTGAACGCCCTGCTGAAGTACCTCATCTGCCTTACAAAACGCGTCCTTGATGGACGTCCTCTTATCACAGATCTGTAATAGTTTATCATTTGGAATAATAATCAGCGTATCCACATTCTCCTTTAAATTCTCGATACCGAGCAGCGCGTTATTCATGCGCGGCTTCCCCTCGAAAATAAAAGGTTTCGTGACAACACCGACCGTAAGAATCCCCAGATCTTTTGCGATCTGCGCAACGATTGGGGCAGCGCCTGTTCCGGTTCCGCCTCCCATACCGCAGGTGACAAATACCATATCCGCATCTTTCATCAGCTCAGTGATATCGTCCCGATTCTCTTCCACGGCGGCAGCGCCTACTTCCGGCTTTGCTCCCGCTCCAAGGCCCTTCGTCAGTTTTTCTCCGATCTGCACGCGCGTTGACGCCTTACACAGATCCAGGGCCTGCTTATCTGTGTTGATGCCGATGAGTTCCACACCTTCAATCGATTCATCAACCATTCTGTTTACCGCATTGTTTCCTGCTCCACCGACTCCGATCACGAGAATCTTCGCCTGTGCTACTTCTTCACTTGACATAATTTCCAGCAAGGTCTATTCCTACTTATATAAATGTACACAATTGATCTAATTTTAGTCTATAATTATATAATACTTTCTTTTATAGAAATTATCAACTAAAATTTGCATTATTATTGATTTTTCTTAATATTTTATCCATTTACATATCACGTCTTTAGCAAACGACTATATGTCGTTCACTATAAAATATTTTTTGAGATACAGAAATTTTACAAAATATTACATCGATAGTCACCAAAATACGAGGTCTATATTCTGTTATCAGAAGAAATCATTTTTCATTTGCTATAAGTAATGATATTCTTCTTATCCGTATAAAGGTGCATATCAATGGTTCCTTTTTTGCGTTCTTCAGAAACAGCTGCCAGTACTTCCGATATTTTTGACATTTTGCTGTCAAGATATGCTGTACTTCCAATATAGATTTCAAATTTACCTGAGACTAAAGTAATATCATTCTCCTCTTCAAAATGAATCTCAGAAATATCCAGATCATAGGTCGTTATTTTTTTTGTGATAGAGATGATCGTATCAAAATAATCCCCATCTACGGGTATTTCTTTTCCCAACACCAACGTGTTAAACTCCACACCAGTCACCACTGGAACCCCGGAAAACAGATAATTGCGGCTTTCAAGAGCAATCCCTTCGGAATCAAAATATACGTTTTTTCCCATATATTCAAAAACACCCGCTCGCAATTTCTCTTTCACTTTGATCTTCAGCGTGTGAGAATCTCCAAAACTCATGGAAATGTTTTCAATAAACGGCAAGTAGGTCTGATCAAAAACATGATTTTCCACGACCATGACCAGCGTATTATCCACATAATACTGCTCCTGCACTGCCTGAACGATCTCCCCCTGGGTGTAAGTATTGTTGCCGGTCACCTCAATCTCCTCCGTGGAAAAATAAACGGTGACGAATGCGATGCAGGCAGCTAAAATCAATATGGCACTGATTGTGATGGCAACTTTATAAAATTTATTCTTTTTCGTATTTTTTACAAGCTTAAGCTGCCCGTTTTCCATTTTGCCTCCTGCATTGTTGCTTTTCTCCTGTGTTATCCCCGATAATCGTCCGGCAGCCATCTGCGGCCATTGCAAAAACAGATGGCATGGATGACACCGGAAACGAGTCGTTTTTTTGTGCTATTCCCGTAATCTCATATATCTCGAGACAGACAGTACAAGCCCCATCTCTATAAGAAGGAAACAGAGAGAGGTTCCCCCGTAACTGATAAATGGCAAAGGAATACCGGTATTCGGTATAGTATTGGTCACAACGCCGATATTGATAAAGACCTGAATCCCGATATGGGCGATGACGCCGATAACGATCATGGAACCGTACAGATCCGCCGCATTGACAGCTACAATCATAAAGCGCCAGATCAATACGAAATACAGGATGATCACCCTCACAGCACCAAACAGACCAAGCTCCTCGCATATGATAGAAAATATCATATCATTATGTGTTTCCGGCAGAAAACCCATCTTCTGCATGCTATTTCCCAGACCTTTTCCAAACAGGCCTCCGGAACCGATAGCATAGAGTCCCTGCAGCGTCTGCAGGCCATTGTCATAATCTTCCGGATGAAGCCAGACGAGAATACGGCCCATCCGGTAACTTTGTGTGACCAGAAGGGCAACCGCGCCGGCGACTCCAACAGCCCCTACCGCAAGAAATGGAAGCCATTTGTTGCTGGCAACAAATATCATTATAACGGAGATGGCCAACAAAATGATGCTGGTGCTCAGATTCTCAATACCAACAACCCCTATGATCGGAATAGTCAACGCAAAGGCTTTGATAATCCCCCTCGTGGTTCTTAATTCCCTGGCCTTCTGGCTGATGTAGATTGCCAGAACCACTATGATGACCAGCTTCGCCATCTCGGAAGACTGAAAGGAAATCGGACCGATGGTGAGCCACCGTTTGGAACCGTTCGTCACAGACGCAAAGGCAATGGTAAAAAACAACAGTAAAATAATGCCCACATAATATACGTAGGGAAACCATCTTTTCAAATTCAGGATATGATAATCTATCCTTGCAAGGAAAAACATGGCCAAAAGCCCGATCACCGCAAAAACAGCCTGTCTTTTCAGCCAATAGGCCGCGTCACCCATATACAGGCTGCCTTTGTAAGAGCTCGTGCTATAGATCATTACCAGACCAAAACCCACCAGGAAGATCACCAGGAAAACGATCGAGTAATCCATGGCATGAGGATGTCTTATGACGACATCCGCCTCCTCCGTTCTAAAGGAGGAACGATTCCTGTCCCGCGCGCGGCTTCTGTCCGCTGTTCCTGACCTGCTTAAGCCACTGCGGCTCCTTGTCGTCGTTCTTGTGCGGTTTTGACTATTCCGGCTCCCTGTCGTTGTTCCAGATCGGCTCTCGCTATTCCGTCTCCTTGTCATTGTTCCCGAACGAAGCCTTGCATTCCTGGTTTTTGTTAATGTTTTTCTAGGCATTCTATCCACTCCTTGCTGCAAACTGTGCATCGATGGCTACGCAGGTTCATTTCCTTCTTTAAACGACCGGACAATCTGTTTAAATACCTGCCCTCTGACTTCATAATTTGGAAACATTCCCCAGCTGGCACAGGCCGGCGACAAAAGCACTGCATCACCGGGACAGGCCTTCGCCTTCGCAGTCTCCATCGCTTCCTCGAAAGTATCTACATAGATAATCGCATCAAATCCGTGCGCTTTTGCCGTTGCCCCAATGGCGTGAGCCGTAGCGCCCATGAGAATCAGCCACTTCACTTTACCGTCAAATGACGCGATCCAGTCATCATATTCGGCCTTCTTATCATATCCTCCGCCAAGGAGTATAGTTGGTTTTATCATAGCCTGAATCCCCTTTATGGCCGCGTCAGGATTCGTTCCTTTGGAATCGTTATAGTAATCGACCCCATCTACGGTATCGACGTATTCGATCCGATGTTCCACAGCCTCGAAATCCATAACTGCCTTGCGAATATATTCCGTCGGAACACCCATATAATAACAGATGCCGATGGCTGCCAGAATATTCTCATGATTATGCCCGCCAAGGAGCTGAATCTCCTTTGTCGTACAGACCGGAATCTCCTGTCCTTTGTGCCGGATGACAAAAGTATCATCAGACAAGATGATCCCTTCTGTAAGTGGTTCCTGTCTGCTGAACATCACTGGGGTTGCCGACGTCCGTTTTGCCATGGCTCTTGTAGCGGGGTCATCATAATTTAGGACAATCACCTCATCCGGCCCCTGTTTTTTTGATATCGACAGCTTGGTCTCGCCGTAAATCTCCATCGTTCCATGCCGGTCCAGATGATCCGGCGTCAGATTGAGCACCGCGCTGACTGCCGGTTTAAAATCAATCGTCGTTTCCAGCTGGAAACTGCTGATCTCCGCGGCAATCACGGATTCCTCCGTAGTTTCGAGAGCCATCGAGGTAAAGGGAATCCCTATATTGCCGACGACAAAAACGGAATCATAATAGCTGCGAAAAATGCTGCCCACCAAGGCCGTCGTCGTCGTCTTTCCGTTCGTTCCCGTTATGGCTGCAATCCTGCCTTTTGCAAAATAACTGGCCAGTTCAATCTCGCCCCACACCGGCTTTTCTCTCTGATAAAAGGAGCGGGCCACCGGACTGTGAATGGAAATGCCCGGACTTAGCACCAGCATATCATATTGTTCTGCCAGTTCATCGGAATATTCTCCCAATACAAACTGCAGATTCATGTCTTTTGGAAGCTTCGCCCGTATCGCTTCTGTATCAAGCGCTGCGTTCCCGTCATAGATCGTCGCTGCGTATCCGGCCGTTCCGAGCAGTCTCGCTGCTCCTTGTCCGCTGACGCCGGCCCCGGCGATCAATATTTTTTTATCTTTCAACATTTTTATCCCCCATTCCGCCGCCTTTTCACCAGCGGCACAAACGAATATCGCCTGTCGATGCTCACGATGCCAGGGTCTGTCAATATGCCAGCATTCCGATCAGGCAGAGTACTGCCGTGACGATGGAAAATATCGATACGACCTTGGTCTCCTCCCAGCCGGACAGCTCAAAATGATGATGAATCGGCGCCATCTTAAAGATTCGCTTCTTCGTCCTTTTATAATACGTGACCTGAATGATCACGGACAGCACTTCCACAAAATAAATAAAGGCGACAATGGGAAGGAAGAAAGGAAGCTGCAGCATATAAGCTGTTGACACGACAAATCCCCCCAAAGCCAGAGAGCCAGTATCTCCCATAAACACTTTAGCCGGATGGGTGTTAAAACACAAAAATCCGAGCAGCGCCCCTATCACAGCACAGATAACCGGATGGATACCGGCATCCGACACCGACGCGCTCACAGTGAAAAATACAGCAATCAAGATCGTCACACTGGAAGCCAGGCCATCAAGACCGTCCGTAAAATTTGCTCCATTCACGGTGCCCAGTACGACAAAGAAAAGCACAGGTACGTATAGAATACCCAGATGCAGCATCTTCCCGCCGGAAAATGGTATCAGAACATCCGTTCCCAGTCCGGAGTAATTCACCATATAATAGGCAAATATGGCAGTGATGACAATCTGTCCCAGCATTTTCTGAGTGGGTGTCAAGCCGAGATTCCTTTTCATGACCACCTTTATATAATCATCCAGGAATCCGATCAAACCAAATCCCAGGGTAACAAACAGAACCGGCACAATCTTCGGATAATCAGATATATAAAAAACCGATCCCACCAGAATGCCGATCACAAAAAGGATCCCTCCCATGGTCGGCGTCCCGGACTTCTTCAAATGGGACTCTGGCCCTTCTTCCCTGATGAACTGACCAAATTTTAATTTATGTAAAAATCGGATCAGTCCCGGTCCCAGTATCAACGTAATAAAAAATGCTGTCAAAGCGGGTATTGCAATTGAATGATTCATTGATTAACCTCCATTTTATCTCGCAGTGATTCTACTTGCCATACAGACGGTACACTAGCCTGTCTGATTCGTTTCAGGCACACGAAAACAGTATAATCTACTTTTCAGAGATTATCAAGGTAAGGCAGAGCATTTTCAAAAATTTCTGCCATCACAGGCGCTGCGATCGTTCCTCCGTAATAAACCCCTTCCGGTTCATCAATGAGAATCAATCCCATGATGATCGGATCATCCGCCGGCGCGAATCCCAGAAAAGAAGAAATATATTTGCCGGTTTTCCGGGGAAGCTTCTCGCTGGTAGCGGTTTTTCCGCCAACCCGATAACCTTCCACCTGCGCGTTTTTTCCGGTTCCCTCCGCAACAACCGCTTCCAAAAGCTCACGCATCGTCTCGGAAGTTTCCTCTGTCACTGCGCCGGTCACAGTTTCATACTCGTATTCTGTCGTCTCTCCGCTGACCGCATCTTCCGCATACATTGCCAGATGCGGCGTGACCAGGTTTCCACCGTTTATGATGGCGCTGGCCGCGCGAAGGAGCTGCAGCGGCGTAATCTGAATGGACTGTCCGAAAGACATGGTGGCCAATTCCACGGCTCCGATATCTTCCAGTTGATGCATGATGGAATTTGCTTCTCCCGGCAGATCAACACCGGTCGTATCATAAAGTCCTAATTTCCTGTAATATTCCAGCATTGTCTCTGCCCCCACGCGAGCTCCGATCTCCATAAAGACCGGATTGCAGGAATTCATGACGCCTTCCCGAAAGGTTTCTGTCCCATGACCCTGCGTTTTGTGACATCGAATCCTCCTGTCCTCGACGATTTTGTAACCGGGGCAGGTAAACGTATCCTCCACCGTCACCTTTCCTTCTTCCAACGCTGCGGTAGCCGTGATAATCTTAAAAGTAGAGCCCGGCTCATAAGTATCGCTGATCAGCGGATTCCTCCACATATTATTCAGCTGATCGCTCTCACTGCCCTCCCCATCGTCATAAGCATCCAACAGGACATAGGGTTCATTCAAATCATATTCCGGTTCGTTGACCATGGCATATATCTCACCATTCTGGGGATTCATCAAGATAATCGATACGCTTTTGGCATTCTTTTCTTCCAGCACTTTCCGCGCAGCCTGTTGCGCATAGCACTCCATATTGTAATCCAGCGTCAGCGTGAGATTATTTCCGGCAATCGGCTCGATTCATTCTTCCGCAGCCGATTCCACTTCAATTCCCATAAAGTCTGTCAGCGTCAGGATGGTGCCATCTGTCCCCTGCAGAACATCATCGTATCTGGATTCCAGGCCAAGAATCCCCTGATTATCCGAGCCGGTAAATCCGAGCACTTTCGATGCCAGATCTCCGTAAGGATAATACCTTTTATAATCTTCATCGACTTTGACGCCGGCAAGGCCTGCCTGGCGAATCGCATCACCGATTTCTTTCGATACATTGCTTTTTATCTTTTCTCTGGACGAAACCTTCTCCACCTTTTCCCTGACCTCATCCTCATCCATGGACAATTGGTCTGACAACAGTTGAATCACCTTTTCCGGTTCCGTCACCTGGCTGTAAATCACAGAAATGGTGCATACCGCCACATTGTCTGCGAGAACAACACCATTCCTGTCATAGATCAACCCCCTGGCCGCCTTAATGGACCGCTCTCTTTGCTCCACATCCAGGGCCTTTTTACTTAAATTTTCCGAGGAATACACCATCAGGTAAAGCAGACGACCTACAAGAACAAGATACAGGAAGGCAAAGCAGAGGATGACAAACCAGTATTTTCTTTTTTGAAATAAATAAATCATAATCGCAACATACCATATCGCAACGGTTCTTAAATTCAGTTTACGCAATATTTGTGCATATATTCTTATATTTTATGATTTCAGTGTCAAAAGGTATGCTGTTGCAGTTTTTTCCGGGCTTTGCACTCTCTGATTCTTATTCATTATTGTTCACGGAGATGAACAGTAACTCTTATTCTTCTTCGGTCGTCTCTTCTGTCACTTCCTCTGTAGGCTCAATACCGAGAATCTCCACAATCTCTTCCATACATTCTTTTTCCAGGTTGACTGCCAGAGCCGCATTGGCCTGATCCTCTACATTCGGTTCATCAATCGTTACATAAATCAATACTTCCGGATCCTCTGCCGGGGTAAATCCCATGAAAGAGACATAGTAATCTTCTTTGTTTCGCGGCAGTTTTTCGGCCGTTCCCGTTTTTCCGCCAACGGAATAGCCGGCGATCTGCGCCTTCGTGCCTGTACCGGTTTCCACGGTTTCTTTCAGATAACTGCGCATGATCTCGGATGTCTCCTCGGAGATCGTTTCTCTTAAAACCTCTGCCTCTATCTCTTCTACCACACCTCCGTCAGAATCCTGAATCTCCTTTACTATATGTGGTTCATAATAATATCCCCCGTTGATCAGAGAAGCAAAACCTGCCGCCATCTGAATCATCGTACAGTTAAAATTCTGTCCAAAGGCATTCGTGGCCAGCGTCGCATCGTTCTCACAAGTCTCCGCCGTATAAACCAGCGAGTTTGTATAGGCTTCGCCTGGGAGATCGATGCCGGTCTTTCTTCCAAAACCAAACAGGTTCTGATATTCATAAAACAAATCGGCGCCTTCGTTAAAGGCAATGTTCATCATCGACACGTTGCACGACTGCGCCACCGCATCCTTTAACGTTATGTTTCCATGAACATGGGAACAGCCGATATTTCTGTTGCCAACCGTCAGGGAACCCGTACAGTAATACTCCTCGTCGCCGCTTAATACACCGGTTTCCAGACCGGCCGCCACCGTAAATGGTTTGTAGGTGGAACCCGGCTCATAGGTATCACTGATAATCGGATTCTTCCAAAGAGTATAAAATGCATCATAAATCGTCATCCGATCGTCATCGTCTTCCTCATCGTCTTCTTCCGTGGTGCTCTCCTCTGACAGGCTCTCTTCTTCCGTCGTTCCTTCTTCGGCCGCACTCTCTTCTTCCTGGGCGGCGAGTTCTTCTGTGTAAGCATTCATCTCATCAATCTCACTCTGAGAATATAGAGATAA
The DNA here is from genome assembly GCA_021202175.1 of Clostridiales bacterium. Taxonomy (GTDB): domain Bacteria; phylum Bacillota; class Clostridia; order Lachnospirales; family Lachnospiraceae; genus Anaerobutyricum. The sequence goes on from JAJQDO010000289.1 coordinate 20,090, forward strand.
CAGATATTCTTCATTCATATAATCGTTCAGGTCGTAGGGATTCGAACTGGCCATAGCCAGAATCTCACCATTCTGGGGATTCATGACCAGGATGCTGGTCATGGCGCTTCCCACTTCTTCGTCAAAAGCCGCCAGCTTCTCCTCAATCACCTGTTGAATCTGCATATCGATGGTACTGACAACGGAATTCCCGTCAATCGCTTCATATACCGTCTTTTCCTGCTCGAGCTCCTGATTAAAATAATAATAGGAACGCCCGTTGGTCCCATTCAATGTATCATTATACGCCTGTTCGATGCCCCAGTTACCCACGTTGCCGGATGAGACAAATCCCAGGACGCGGCATGCCAGACTGCCATAGGGATACACCCGTTTATAATTTTCTTCAAATCTCACGCCTTCGATATTTCTGGCGGCCCGAATCAGCGCCTTATCCTCATCCGAAGTGTCAGAGGTGATGGACTCATCTCCCATATCGACAAAGTCCTGAAATGCGGCAACGTCATCATACGAAAGATAAACGACCTGCGCTCCCTCACTTTCTTAACCTTCATTATCATCTTAAAAAATAACATAATAGGAATCGGCATTATTCTCGATCAATGCTCTGAGATTATCCTCGGAAAAGCCAAAATATTCACAAAGCTTTTCAATCGTCGTCTCCAGAACTTCATTCTCATCGTCTTCGTCTTCTTTGGCATTTTCCCCGACCTCGATGATATTTTTGGGCTCCAGTACCAGAGTATATGTCACCTCATTCGTTGCCAGGATATTTCCGTTTCGGTCGTAAATCTTTCCTCTTTCATAGGCGATTGTCGAACTGGTATGGTTCTGCTGTCCAAGTACGATGGTTTCATATTTATCTCCTCTTTGCACTACCAGGTAGGTAAGACGCCCCACCAGCAGCAGAAACAGAAGAACGATGAATACAAACACGAGGATAAGCTTTCCTCCCATATATCTGGAAAATCGTCCTCGGGATTTTTTATTTTTATATGCCACTATACCACCTGCTCCTATTATTGATTAGAATATCAAAAGCCATACATTTCCCTCGTCAGCTAATTATCCGAATCTTCGACCACAATATCGGTGGACGAAGCACCATTATTATTTTCTATCAATTACCGACATCAATACTCTCATATTGGCGAAAGTAATCACTTGTGTCGCTCTCATAATAAATTACCTGATCTGATCCGGGATACACCATATTTAGTTCTTCTTCCGCGAAGGCACGAATCTCTTCCAGGTTAATGTTTTTGTCAATCTCCGTCTGTAAAGCCGTCTGCCTGCTCTGCAGCTTGCTTTTTTCCGTTTTTAATTCGGAATCTTGCGTGGATAGTGCATACAGGCGCACCGTCCCTCTCACATAAACCAACGAAGCCGCCACGCAGAGAAAAACCGCTATCGCTACAATCAATGTATATTTCCCATCAAAAGCCGTCAGAGCAGCAGCACTTTTGCGGCCGGAGGTATTCTTTTGCGGATTCGCCTGCCTTTCAGGTACAGTCGCCGCTTTTTTTTCAGCAGGACTCCTTATCGGCTGCGGACCATCGGTTCCGGTCCCATAATCACTGTCGAGCCTGGTAGCATTGCTTCCATATATGTACTTGTAACGATCTGATGTGCTGCGTAACGCCATGATAAATACTCCTCCATCATACTGATATTATCTCAATTTATATAGTTTCAATCACCTGTTATTCTTCTTTCAAAAACACGTAATTTCGCACTTTTCGCTCTGCTGTTATGTTCCAGTTCCTCTTCACCTGGCACGATTGGCTTTCTGGTGATCACTTTCCCCTTAGAAACCCTGCCACAGGTACAGACGGGAAACTCCGGCGGACATATGCACGGCTTCTCAGCGGTGCGGAAAATATTCTTCACGATTCGGTCTTCCAGGGAATGGAAGGTGATCACACACAGGCGTCCGCCATCATCCAACAGATCAATCATCTCCTCAAGATGATCCTGCAGAACATCCAGTTCATGATTCAGTTCAATGCGAATCGCCTGAAACGTCTTTTTCGCCGGGTGTCCGCCCCTGGCCCGCACCTTCATGGGAATAGCCGCCTTAATAATCTCCGTCAGCTGTCCCGTCGTCTCCACCGGTTCTTTTTTCCTTGCCATCACGATATGCTTCGCAATATTTTTCGCGAACTTATCCTCTCCATAGTCCCGTATGATATGATAGAGTTCTGTCTCACTGTACTCGTTCACAATGTCCCGCGCAGTCCGGGGCTGCCTGATATCCATCCGCATATCGAGAGGAACATCCTCCCGGTACGTAAATCCCCGTTCTCCATTATCCAACTGGTAAGAAGAAACCCCCAGGTCAAGCAAAATCCCGTCCACCTTATCGATAGAAAGCTCATTCAAAATCCTTTTCATATCGGAGTAATTCTCTCTGAGGATCGTCGTTCTCTCCTGATAAGGAGAAAGTCGCTTTTTCGCGGCCTCTATGGCATCTCCGTCCTGATCGATCCCGATCAGTCTCCCATGATTGGAAAGCCTTCTGACGATTTCCAGGGAATGGCCCCCTCCTCCCAGAGTTCCATCTACGTAAATCCCATCCGGCTTAATGCGCAATGATTCAATTGTCTCTTCCAGCAAAATGGACTGATGCGCAAATTCCATAGCAGTCTCCTAAAAATCCAGTTCTCCGGCAATCTCTTCAATCGGTTCGTCATCCTCGTTCTGATAATCATCGTACTTCTCTGTGCTCCAGAGTTCTATACGGTCTGATACGCCTAAAACGGTGACGTCCTTATCAATCTCCGCAAAGTTCCGAAGAACCGGCGGTATCAAAAACCTTCCCTGCTTATCCGTCTCACATTCCACAGAACTGCCGATAAAATAACGTTTCAGTTTTCTGGCTTGTTTAGACGAAGTCGGCAATGCGCAAAGCCTGTCCGAGAACGCTTTCCAGGAAGAAGGGCTGAAAATAAAAAGGCAGCCATCCAGCCCCTTCGTCAGAACAAACTGTGTCCCAAGTTCTTCACGAATACGCACGGGCAGAATCAAACGTCCTTTTGCATCCAATCCATGTTGAAATTCACCTTGAAACACATCTGTTCCCTCCTTCCCGTGAAAAAATCTGGAACACAAGAATGCCGAAGCCACCATAATCCAGGATAATCCATCCATAAAATGTCACTTTATGGCACTTTACTCCACCTGACTCCTATTTTATATCATCGGGCAAGGTATTGCAACACTATTTTCCGTAAATTATTTACTGTTTTTTTACTTTTTTTCCTGCACAGCTGATTGAGTTGCCTGTAAAACAAAAAAGAAGCTGTGAAAAGCGGAAGAATCTCCACCGCTTTCACAGCTTTTTTCTATGTCATTATGTTCATTCTGTAATTAATAGTAAGTATCAGGTTACCGTTTTTATCTCATGAAATCCCGATAAACCGGCAGTACGATTTCCGGTCTGTCATACATGATAATCTCTCCGTCATGCATCCAGATCACCTGATCACACAGATCTTGAAGCATGGATATACTGTGGGATACGATCACCACGGTACGATCCTGTTTTGAAATGAGTTCTTTCATCTTATCGTAACTCTTTTTCTTAAACTTCTGGTCACCAACGCTTAATACCTCGTCAATCAACATGATCTCTGTCTCCAGAATAGCAGTGATGGAAAAGGCCAGCTTGGAATGCATACCACTGGAATAGGTTCGCACAGGCATATCGATAAAAGTTCCTATCCCCGCAAACTCAATGATCTCCGGCATCTTTTTCTGAATAAAACTCTGGGAAAAACCCAGCGCCATGCCGGATAACATGATATTCTCCCGCCCGGACAGCTCATTTTTAAATCCGACGCCGATCGCCAGAAGCGATATCGAGTGGCCATGCAGATCAATCTCCCCGCTATCCGCGGAAAAGATACCTGCAATCGCCCGCAGCATCGTCGACTTCCCACTTCCATTCTTTCCTGTAATGCCAAGAATCTGACCCTCGGGGACTTCAAAGGAAACGTTGCGTACCGCACGGAACACTTCCTGTTTCGACTTTCGCAGGCTGAGCATGCTCTGTTTGATTGAAGTGGCCTTCATACTCTTGTAATCTATACAAACATTGCGCACACTGATCGCAGTCTTGCGGCCCTCAAAACTCCTATATGTCTTCTGTTCGCCATCTTGAGTCAGTTCATTATACTCATCAATGGCAGATTCCTCTTCATTTTGAACTTCATCCAGCGTATCGCGTTCCAGGGTTCCTTCCTGCTTCTCGGAAATATCTTCTGCCCCGGCACGGCTCTGTTCTTCCAAACGATCTCGTTCTTCCATATTAAATCACCTTCACATAGCTGTTCTCATTCTTATATATTTTACGAACGCCAAAGATGGCAATGATGATGCTGATCACAAACCAGATCGCAAGCCACTTGACATCCGGGGTCTCACCGTAAAGAATACTTTTTCGCAAACTGCTTAAAATCAGCGCCATGGGATTTCCCTTCATAAGTATGTTAATATACCTGGCCGGCAATCGGTTCTCAATATTATAAAATATACCGGTCATATAAAACACCATACGCAATACGATGGTCACCACATTCGTCAGATCCTGCATATAAACCCCGTAATGCATCAAATGCGTCATGCACGCAAAAGTCAGAGCAAAAAGCGTGAGCAGCGTCGGTATGACATATAAGATATTTACCGTTACCGGAATCTGAAAGAAGAACAACATGCCGATAATGATGATAAAGGAAATAAACATCTTGATCCCGTTAAAAATCATCTTGGATATCAGAAGGATAAACTTCGGAATATAAACCTTACTGAGCAGAGACTTATTATTCCGGATCAATTTGACGCTCTGTGTCAGACAACGGTTAAAGAAATCCCATCCTGTGAGACCAATGAATACAAAAGCGCTGAAAAATGGCTCCTTCGTATTAAAAACATAGCCAAATATAAATGTATAGATCAACATGAAACAAAATGGCTCCAACACCCACCATATCCAATTCAGATAAGACTCCGCGACCTCCGCTTTCAGCTCCGCCTTGGCTTCATAAATCGCATATCTGTAATGTTTTATCAAATCATTCCAAAAACGTTTCATAACTTCCTCCAGCCGGCTGTCCTTCCGCCGACATACGTATATTATATATAGTTGATTAGAATGCATGTACTGCCGTTTTTTAAATCTACCGAATTATAGCATATACAGTCATAATTATCAAGCCTGTTTCCTCGCTCCGACACCATTCGATGCTCATGTAAATAAACAGGGAGTGAACCAGCAGCGTTTGTTCAAAATCATGCCTGAACTGTTCTCTTCCGTTTTTTCCGCTGCCAGATCATGGTAAGCAGTCCGCCGATAAAAATCCCGACGCAGACCACCTGCGTGGCAGCGATTCCGGTATTACCGATTGTCAGCTGATCCACCCGCAGTGATTCGATAAAGAACCGGCCGAAGCCGTACCCCATAAAATAGATACAAAGCAGCTCGCCATCAAACTTTTTGTGTTTCCTGTACAGAAAAATAACGAGCAGAACCATGCAGTTCCACAGGCTTTCATATAAAAATGTCGGATGCACCTGAATATAAGACAGGCTTTCTCCTCCCACATTTAAAGTCACAAGATGATCCATCAGCCCGGCTTCTTCCAATTCACTGACTCTGCCAAACTGCTCAAAATACTTTACCGGAATCTGCATGGCAAACACATTATCCGTGTATCCGCCAAAGGCCTCTCGGTTAAAAAAGTTCCCCCACCGCCCCAGAATCTGTCCAACCAGCAGGGACATCGTCAACGTATCGAGCATCAGACCTACCTTCTGTTTTCTGATCCTGGCAAAAATGAGCAAAACGATGATCGCCGCGGTGACGCCGCCGACAATTCCCAGCCCGCCATGACGCAGGTTGATGATCTCTGCTGGATTCTCCTTATAATAATCCCAGGAAAAGACGACATAATATATCCTGGCTCCCACAATGGCCGGAATCATCATCCACAGCAGATAATCCATATAAAGCTCCGGGTCCTGTCCGGTTCGCTTCGCCTCCTGCTGCGCGATTAATAATCCGATCAGAAACGCTCCCGCGATGATGATGCCGTAAAACATAATCTGAAAATTGCCGATCGTAATATATCTGCCCACGTGAGAAAGCACGATTCCCAAATGGGGAAATCTTATATCTGTGTATTCCATATCAATACCCATTCCTCCATCCTTTGACCATTTAAACACGCAGGAATATCCAGACATTCCTGCTTTTGATTTCTCCTGTCCTATTATGTGCCAACTTTTTCATAAAGTCCAGAAAAATTTTCAGAATATCATCGTCACTGCTCATGTATCCCGTAAACAGTAACTGTTTTCGCACTTCCTGATAAAATCTGTTTTACTTTAGCGCCCTGATGTGCTACAATGTTCCGCAGATATGAGGGTTATCTCAAAAACCAAACGGTTCGTAAAATACAGGTTATTTAAGAAAGGAAAATACAAAAATGAAACTAGGTATCGTTGGCTTGCCAAATGTCGGAAAAAGCACATTGTTTAACTCTCTGACAAAGGCAGGCGCTGAATCTGCCAATTACCCCTTCTGTACCATAGATCCAAATATCGGAATCGTGCCGGTTCCTGACAACCGTCTCAAGGTGTTGTCAGATATGTATGATTCTGCCAAGATCGTACCGGCTGTCATCGAATTCGTGGACATTGCCGGCCTGGTAAAGGGCGCATCCAAAGGAGAAGGCCTCGGGAACCAGTTTCTGGCCAATATCCGTGAGGTGGACGCCATCGTTCACGTTGTTCGCTGTTTTGACGACAGCAATGTCATTCATGTCGATGGCAGTGTGAATCCCCTCCGGGATATCGAGACCATCAATTTTGAACTGATCTTCGCTGACATCGAGGTTTTGGAACGCCGGATCGCCAAATCAGCGCGCGCCGCTCACAATGATAAAAAGATCGCGGCGGAGGTAGAACTCCTGAGAAGAATGAAAGACCACCTGGAAGAGGGCAAGCTGGCAAAAACCTTTGAGGCCGCGGACGAGGATGAGCGCAAGATTCTTTCCGAATGTAATCTTTTAACGGATAAACCGGTCATCTTTGCCGCCAATGTGTCCGAAGATGATCTGGCGGATGATGGCGTCTCCAACGATTATGTTGCAGCTGTCAAGAAATATGCTGCCGATTGTGATTCCGAGGTTTTTGTGGTCTGCGCGCAAATTGAGCAGGAGATCGCGGAACTGGAGGATGACGAGAAGGCTATGTTTCTGGAAGATCTGGGCCTTGCAGAATCCGGTCTGGAAAAATTAGTCAAGGCCAGTTATCGCCTGCTGGGACTCATCTCCTATCTGACTGCTGGTCCCATCGAGTCGAAGGCCTGGACGATTCCTTCCGGAACAAAAGCGCCACAGGCTGCCGGAAAGATTCATTCTGACTTTGAACGGGGATTCATCAAGGCTGACGTCATCAGCTATGACGATCTGATCGCCAACGGCAGCATGACTGCTGCCAGAGAGAAGGGTCTGGTCCGCTCGGAGGGCAAAGAATACGTCATGCAGGACGGCGACGTCGTTTTGTTTAAGTTTAATGTTTAGACAAAAATCAGGTATAAGGTTTTATAAACATAAGATATTACAAGCATATGATGTTATATGCATAAGATATTACCGCCATAACTAAAAATCCCGGACTATTTCTACATACAGTCCGGGATTTTTCCGTTCCTTCATTGGAGTGCAGCCTGGTATTGAGTGCAGCCTGGTATTCCAAAATGTATTCTCAATCAGAAGACCGAATGACCAGAAGGTTTCCCTTTCTGACGCGCAGCGTCCCGTGTTCCTCCATCAGTTCATTGCTAATCCCCAGGCTGACAGCCGGAATCAGGCTGGCATTGGTAAGGGGATAGGAAAAACCAATGAGGTCGATGCCGCTTACCTCTCCTCCCCAGGCCAAAAGGGAGAAAAATTTCCGTTTGGAATCCTTTTGATATATTTTTTCCTTCTGACCACAGAGCATCTCTATCTCGTTATGCTCGTCTATAATCTTGCCGGAAATATGGGCCCTTGCAAACTTCTCAAGCATTCCGATATTCGCCAGCGTGTGGTCGTAGCGACTTCCGGTCGCTCCCAGAAGAATCACTTCCCCCGGCGCAAGATCCATGGCATATTCCACCGCCAGATGGGTATCCGTATAATCCTTTCTTACCGGAAACGTCTTAATCGGAATCCCGGCAGCCACATAATAATCCAACAAGTCGGTATCCTGTAAGCTGTCAAAGTCGCCCAGAATGTCTGTGGGTACCAGATGCAGTTTATGGCAGAAAACCAGTCCGGAATCCGCTGCGATAATACGGTCAAATTCTTTTTGTTGTACATATTCGGAAGCAAAATCCATATCCATCCTGCCGCCGGTCACAATTAATATTGTTTTTAATCTTTTTCCCATTGCCTGTCACTTTTCCATCGTTATAGCGATATTAGTTATATTTTCCCTTTTCAAGGAAGATCTACGGCAATCACCATTTCTTCGCACGGGATAATTCCTCATACAGATAGCAGTAATCGTCGTAGCGCAGGCGACTGATCCGTCCTTCTTCCAGCGCCTTTTTTACTTCACAGTCCGGTTCATGGATGTGAACGCAGCCATGGAAACGGCATTTATTTTCATAGGGCACAAATTCCGGAAAATAAAATCGAAGCTCGTCTTTGTCGATATCTTCCAGATACAGGGAACTAAAGCC
>JAJQDO010000289.1:28827-41636 GCA_021202175.1 Clostridiales bacterium
CTGATGCATTTGAGTGTGGTGGACTTCCCCACGCCGGTCGTGCCGGCCAGCACGGTGGTCTTCCGCCAAAGCATTTCTTCCAGTTCGCGCATGCCCCTGCCCTCTGCCGCAGAGGAAAAGAGCAGTTGACAGCCGCTGTCTTTATAATCCTTCGCCATCTTTTCTTCTTCCCCCGGCAGAGCCAAGTCCATCTTGTTAAAGCAGATAATGACAGGAATCTGCTGTTTTTCCATCGTAATGAGAAACCGGTTCAACAGCTGAAAGTTTGGTTCCGGTTCATGGACGGCAAAAAGGACGAGTGCTTGATCCACATTGGAAACCATAGGCCGAATCAGCTGGTTCTTTCTTTCGTGGATTACCGTAAGATTCCCCGTCATCTCTTCCTCGGAGATGACATCAATCTCCACAATATCACCCACATTCGGCTTCACTTTTTTATTACGAAAGATTCCCTTTGCCCTGCATTCATAAAGGCCGGCGCCTTCCACGTAAACATAGTAGAATCCGCCGATTCCCTTCATGATCTTCCCTGTCATACTCCTTTTCCTTTCTGTTTCTGTATCATGCCGCGCCGCTGTTTTCCTGTGTCACACTATCCTGATGTTTGTTATCATCCTGTGTTATGACACACCACGATTTTCCCGTATCACGCCACCCTGAGATTTGTTTTCATCCTTTTTCACTTGATCCTGATATTTTTACGTTTCAGAATCATCGCTCATTTAATCCGCCACGGCGTTCCATTCCACGTCATAGCTGTCATATTCCTCCCCGTTGACATAAAGGGTCACTGTCGCCTCATCGTTGCTCTCACTTTCAAAGCTCACATCCAGAGGAAACGTCGTCTCGGTGGCATTCTGGTTCGTGTAAATGGTTTCCGTGGAATCCCCCTGGTTTAAGATCAACTCCACCATCCCGGTCTCATCCTCCTCAAAGGGCGATTCTTCCACTGTGACGGTGCCTTCATAGTGATAGGTGACCGGTTCTCCAAGACTGACAACGATGGATACGGCCGTGCCTTTATCAACGTAGGTCCCAGAATCAATGCTCTGTTCGATGACGTCTCCCACACCGACAGAACCACTATAATCACTGGAGACCGAACCCAGCACCAGTCCTACATGGTTTAATTCCTGTTCGGCCGCTGCCTGGCTCTGCCCATAGAGAGAAGGGACCTGTACCTGAGAGACTCCCTTGCTCACGGTAACGGTAATCGTAAAGCCTTTATCAACAAGACTCCCGCCCTTCGGACTCTGGCGAATCACATAACCAGCTTCCACGGTATCACTATTGGCATAGACCGATTCCATCTCCAGGCCCAGGGCTTCCAAAACCTCCCGGGCTTCCTCCTCGGTATAATTCACCAGTGCAGGAACCTCAATCTGCTGATCATCTTCATTTTGACCCATGGTCAGCTTTACCTTGGTTCCTTCTGCCACAGATTCTCCTTCCTCATATTGCTGTTCCACAACGACCAGGGAACTGTCACTCTCATCCACGCCATCTTCATAGGTAAATGTTACCTTCAGCGAATATTCCTCCGCCTCCGCCCGCGCTTCAGATTTTGTCATTCCAAGGAAATCCGGTACCGAAGTATAAACAATGATTTCTTCCTGCGTTTCTTCCTCTGCCGTCTCTTCCGCCGCCGAGGTGGAAGCCTCCGTTGAAGATTCCGAAGAATTATTAGAGAAAAATGGCAAAAGATTCGTAGAGGTTCCTACCACATATATGATAAGACATGCCAGGAGTATGCCAAATACGATGGTGATGCCCATAATCATTTTTTCAAGCTTCGGGTTCATAGAGGCATCGTCTTCCTCATCCTCCATATTATCTTCCGGATTATCCTCTGTAGAATCTTCTTCCGCATCCGCCGAATCGGATTCCCCCTGCAAGTTTTCTCCGTTATCCGTTACCACGGAACTGCCGAGTGATTGTTTCACCTGTTCGATTTCCTCCGCCGTCCGGGTTCGGGTAGGACTGTCATCCACCTGTATATTCGTATAAACATAGTTTCCATCCGGCGATGTAAATACCTGCCGCAAATCCTGAATCAGTTCTCCCGCGGTTTGATAACGTTCCTCGGGGCGCTTTCTGGTACATTTTAAGATAATGTTTTCCAGACTGACAGGAATATCGGGAAAATAATTTCTCGGCGGCGTGATATCGTCCCGCAGATGCATCAGAGCGATGGTAACCGTGTTCTCCCCGTCAAATGGAACCTTTCCTGTGGCCATCTCATAAATCGTGATGCCCAGCGAATAAATATCGCTTCTGGAATCCGAATATCCTCCTCTGGCCTGCTCCGGAGACAGGTAGCGTACCGATCCCATCGTACTGGATGCGATGGTATCTCCCGTGGCTGCCTTCGCGATGCCAAAGTCCGTCACTTTCAACTTTCCGCTGTCTGATACGATAATATTCTGAGGCTTGATATCTCTGTGAACGATATTATGCTGATGTGCCGCCTGAATCCCTTCCGCAATCTGTATGGCAAAATCCACTGTCTCACGGACGCTGAGCCGCCCGTATCTGCGGATATACCGTTTTAAGGTCATGCCTTCTGCCAGTTCCATGACAATATAGTGGATGCCCTGATCGTTCCCCTCATCCAGGATACTCACGACATTCGGATGATGCAGACCGGAGGTAGAACGGGCCTCGGTTGTAAACCGACGAATCAGCGTCGCATCCTCACTATACTCGCTTCGCAGAATCTTTACCGCAACATACTGTTTGGAATCACAACATTTCGCCTTATACACATCAGCCATCCCGCCGGAACCGATGTGTTCAAGAATCTCATATCTTCCTCCTAAAATCATTCCAATCTGAACCAAAACCGTCACCTCCCATTTTCACATTGGGCGATAACGACCGCAATATTATCCAGACCACCATAAAACAGCGCTTCATCAATACATTCCTGCGCCAGTTCTTTCATCTCCCCGGGCCCTGACATGATCTCCTCCAGCTTATCATCATCCACCATGTTGGAAAGCCCATCCGAACAAAGCAAAAATTTCTGACCCGGCGTGATATCAAACATAAAGAAATCCGGCTGAATATTTTCTGTCACTCCGACGGCCTTCGTGATGATATTTATCTGCGGATGGTGCCGGCTCTCCGATCGTTTCAATTCTCCCGCTCTTACCAGTTCTTCCACCAGAGAATGATCCATCGTGACCTGGCGAAGGATCCCGTCATAATAATAGAGGCGGCTATCGCCGATATTCATGACATAGACCACCGAATCCACCACGGTCGCAGCGACAAAGGTCGTTCCCATCCCAGCGTATTCTTCCCTCTGAGACAGCCGGTATACTTCCAGATTGACCTGTTTGATGATTTTTTCCATCGATAGAAAGGGCAATGCATTTTCCGCATTTTTCGCCAGTTCCACAAATCTCGTCACAGAAAAAGAAGAGGCCTTATCCCCTGCCTTGTGGCCGCCCATTCCATCAGCCACAATATACAGGTTCGGAAAACAGCCGACGGAGTTATCAGAAAAGAAGAGATAATCCTGATTTACTTTTCTTTTTTTGCCAATATCGGTCATTCCAAAGGAATTCATCTGTTACCACTCCTTTCTTTATATCCTTTCCGAAGCTGCCCGCACGCGGCGGAAATATCGCGTCCCATCTCTCTGCGGACAGTCACCGGAATATGCTTTCTTTCCAATATATTTTTAAATGCAGTCACATGGTTTAACCCGGACTGCTCATAACTTCTCTCTTTGATCGGGTTGACCGGAATCAGATTAATATGGCAGTTCAACCCCTTCACCAGGCCAGCCAATTCCACTGCATGCTCTCTTCGGTCATTGACGCCACGAATCAGACTGTATTCGAAGGTGATGCGGCGCCGGGTGTGTTCCACATAATACCGGGCGGCATCCATTAATTCCTCCATGGGATACTGCCTGGCGATGGGCATCAATTCTTCGCGTAAAGTATCATTGGGCGCATGAAGGGAGATGGCCAGGGTCACCTGCGGATTTTGATCAGCAAATGCATAGATGACCGGCGCTATACCACAGGTGGAAACCGTAATATTCCTGTGGCTGATATGAAGTCCTTCCAGGCTGCCAAGCATCACGATCATCCGGCAAAGGGCTTCAAAATTATCAAAAGGTTCCCCGGTCCCCATAACCACCACATGGGAGACCCGCTCCCCGATGGCTCTCTGATTGGCATAAATCTGATCAAGCATCTCTGCCGGCTAAAGATTTCTGGCTCATCCCATTAACGTAGAAGCACAAAATCGGCAGCCCATCCGACAACCCGCTTGGGATGAGATACAGACAGAATTCCCATGTCGGTATCGCATCAGCACGCTCTCAATCAGGTTGCCGTCATGAAGGGAAAAGAGAAACTTCGTAGTTCCGTCTATTTTTGAAACATATCGTTCCACTTCTGTCACTCCGTAAAGAGGATACGCCTCCATCAGTTTGTTTCGGCAGGACAGCGGCACATTTTTCATTTCATCCATGGACCGGACTAATTTCTGATGGAGAAAGCCATAGATCTGTTTTGCCCTGAATGCTTTTTCATCCAGATTGATCACGGCCTCCGTTAATTCTTCTAAGGTCATAGACCGAATATCTGTCCAGTTTTCCATATTGTTCCTCCTGTAATCCAAGAATACTGATTTTCTTCCCAATGTATGTACGTACACCCTTTCTTTCCAAGGTATGCATGTACACCGAAATCCGGGAAACCGGAATCGTAGATGAATCGCCATTCAGAATGCCTCAAAAACGTTCCGAGCCCTCGTGCAGGGCATCTATCGGATATACAAATTTCGATACAAAAAATCCGTCGCAGGCATCGATACCCGGCAAAAGCTGAAGATATCCACTGTCCCCTGTTCTCCCCCGCAGACCTGTGGGAAGCTCCGCCTCCATCGAAGCCAGACGCAGAGGAGTATGTGCTTCGATCCAGCGAACATTGTCAAGATTCTCCTCATGATTCAATGTGCAGGTCGAATAAATCAATGTTCCTCCAGGCTTGACATACCGCCAGGCTACGGAAAGAATATCCCTTTGCAGCGTGACCAGTTCCGCGATTTGTTCTCTCGACACCCGATATTTGATGTCATTTTTGCGGCCCATGACTCCCAGGCCACTGCAGGGAAGATCAGCCAGGACCACATCCATGGCTTCTTGCAGAGACGCATCGTACTTCGTGGCGTCCCATTGTTCTATCTTAATCTGCGGATACTTCATTCTATCATTATTTTCGTGAAGGATGTCCGTCTTATATTCTGTCAAATCTCTTGCAATCACATAACCGTCGGACCCGGCCACGTCTGCCGCGTGAAAAGTTTTCCCACCCGGCGCCGCGCAAAGGTCAAGAACGTGATCGCCTTTACGGATGCCAGCCACTGCTGCCGGAAGCATGGAACTCTCGTCCTGCACCGTGAAAAATCCTTTGCGAAAAGAAGGAATCTTGCTCAAATGATTAAATCCGTCTATATGGAAAGCATAAGGAAAATATGATCCTTCCGATACCTGCACGCCTTCCTCCGCGAGCATATCCTTTAACGCTCCGGGAGAGATTCTGGAAATGCTGGCACGAATCGTCGTCGGTCTCACCGTAAGGAAGGACTGTAACATGATCTCCGTCTGTTCCCATCCGTATTGATCGGATAAAAGTTCCACCAGCCACGGAGGGACAGAATAGCAGACCGAACAGTATTCCAACGGATCGGCCTTTTTATCCGGCAAAGGCAGATGATCCTTTGACCGGATCAATGCCCGCAAAACACCGTTAACAAACCCAGATAATCCCCGAAAGCCTCTTTTTTTTGCCAGCGCCACTGCCTCATTGCAGGCTGCCGCATCCCTGGTATTCATGAAAAGAATCTGATAGGCAGACAGCCGCAGAAGATTACGAATCAAAGGCTTACATTTCTCCATCTTCGTCCTGGAAAAACAATCCAGAATATAATCCAGATAAATCCGGCGTTCCGTCACTCCCTCACACAAACAGGTAAAGAACGCCCGATCCTGCTTTGAGACAAACTGCAGTCGCATCAGCGCGTCCCCTATGGCAACATGAGACATTTTCTGATATTTTTCCATATCCATCAGGACGCCAAGGGCTTCCTCCCTCATGTCCAATTTATCTGCCATAAATCATTCGACTCCTTTAAATCACAACGTATTCCCGTCCTTTGTCCATCCAGGGTCATGTCCGGGGCACAGACATTTTCGGATTCTTCCCCGAAAACATGGTCCGGTTCTTTACTGACCCAGGGTCAATCCCGGCGTTATCTGATATCCCCGCAAAAATGCCTGCACGGTCATCCTTTTCTTTCCCTGAAGCTGAACTTCATTCAATATAAGCTGTCCGTCTCCTGTCTGCACATAAATACGATCCTTTTTTACTGCCGTCACAGTTCCAGCCGCCACCGCCTCCTGAACAGAGATGACATCGGCATCCCAGATCTTAAGCAGCTTCCCATTCATATGTGTGTAGGCGCTCGGCCAGGAATTTAAACCACGAATCAATCGTTCCAGTTCCACAGCGCTCTTGTTCCAGTCCATCTCGCCAAGTTCCTTGGTGAGCATGGATGCGTAACAGCTTTCCGCGTCATTTTGCGGCGTGCGCACTGCCGTTCCCTTTTCTAACTTCTCGAGCGTTTCGAGTATCAGCCTGGCGCCGGCTGCCGATAATTTATCGTGCAGAGACGCGCCCGTCTCTTTGGATGCAATCGGAACCACCACCTGATCAATCATGTCTCCGGTATCAAGCCCTTTTGCCATATACATGGTCGTGATGCCCGTCTCCTGCTCGCCGTTGATGATCGCCCACTGGATAGGTGCCGCTCCCCTGTACTTCGGCAGAAGGGAGGCATGGATATTGATACAGCCATACTCCGGCAATTCCAATATGCTTTCCGGCAGAATCTGTCCAAAGGCTGCCACAACGATCACGTCCGGGCGCAATGCCCGGAGCACATCTATAAATTCTTCTTCTCTGACTTTTTGGGGCTGATAAACGGAAATACCATGCTTGAGCGCCGTTTCCTTCACTGGTGGAAATGTCATCTCCTTGCCTCTGCCTTTCCGTTTATCCTGCTGTGTAACGACCCCGATCACGTTATGATGTTCAATCAAGGCTTCCAAAGCGGGCACCGAAAAATCCGGCGTTCCCATAAAAATAACATTTAATTTTCGTCCCACTCTTCTTCCTCCAAATCTTCTTCCTCCAGATCTCTGTAAGGTTCATTGGCGCGGTCACCATACAAGATGCCGTCCAGATGGTCCATCTCATGCAGGATACATCTTGCGCGCAGGCCTTCACCTTCATAAATGACCGGATTCAGATCCTGATCCAGTGAGGATACCTTCACATACGCCGGACGGGTCACTTCCGCCACCTTTCCCGGCACACTGAGACATCCCTCATCGTCCGTCTGTTCGCCGGACGTCTCTATGATCTCCGGATTGATGAGAACAATCGGATTCTCATCCATCACGTCAATGACGCAGATCCTGCGGAGAATGCCTACCTGGGGCGCGGCCAGTCCCACACCTTTCGCCTCATACATGGTGTCAAACAGATCTCCGATCAGACCTCTGGTCGACTGCGTCATTTTTACTACCGGTTTACATTTCTTTTTTAAAATCTCATCGCCAATATAGCGTATTTTTCGAATTGCCATACGTTCCCCCTCTAAAAGTGCGAACGAACAACGTTCGCTTCCTTTGCACCGCCCCGATCTCATTCGCAAGAATCCTCTCTCCCGCAAGGTCACGTGCACCAGATTTCATCATACCATAACCAAAGATTCCCGTAAAGAGTAAGAATTTTGATGCCATTTTCAGCAAATCCGATATGTCTGTCAGATCGTACCCCTCATAACCTTTAGAAAAAATCCTGATATCAATATATACTCATAGGGTCAAAATCAAACTGTATCTGCACCCCGGCAAACAGCGGGTGATTTTCCAGCACCGGCTCCAATCGTCCTCTCAATGCTTCCAGGGTTGCCACATCCTCGTGTTTCAGATACATGACTTGTCGGTAAACATCCTTCAGCTTGCCGATGGCCGCCCGTCCCGGATTCAGAATCTGTACCGGTACCGTAGTTCCCTCCTGGCTCCTGGCAATCATCTTCTGAATTCTTTCGGCAGCGAGAACAGCCTGAGACTCGTCCCCACTTTCCACGAGGATGACCAGCAGATGCGCACATGGGGGATATCCCATCAGACGCCGGTAAGTAATCTCCTGTTCATAAAACATCTCATAAGAATGCTCCACCGCCGCCATGATCGCATAATGGTCCGGAGAATAGGTCTGGATGATGACCTCCCCAGCCTTCTCCCCTCTTCCGGCCCGGCCGGCAGCCTGACACAACAGTTGGAAGGTTCGCTCTCCGCTGCGATAATCCTGACTGTACAGGGACAGATCCGCTGCCAAAATGCCCACAAGGGTCACATTGGCATAATCATGCCCTTTCACGATCATCTGCGTGCCCAGGAGCACGTCCGCCTCTCCCCTGGAAAATGCCTGTAAAATATTCTGATACGCATTCTTCCTGCGCGTAGTATCCATGTCCATCCGCAGCACCCGGATTCCCGGAAATTCTTCATATAAAGCGGCTTCCACCTTTTCCGTTCCCAGACCGAACGCGGCGACATAGGGACTTTGGCATACCGGGCATCGTCTGGAATATGCCGTTTCATACCCACAATAATGACAGCGAAGACTGCCATTCCTGTGATAAGTCAACGAAATGTCGCAATGCGGGCATTTTATGACCGTCCCACAGTTTCGGCAGGACACAAAGCCCGCAAAACCCCGGCGATTTAAAAACAGCATCATCTGCTGCTTCTTTTCCAGTCGTCCCCTCATCTTTTCTTTCAGGCTCTCACTGAATATGGAACGGTTCCCTTTATGCAGCTCCTCCCGCAGATCCGCCACCTGCACAGCCGGAAGCCGTGCATTTCCTGCTCTGTTCTTAAGAGTCCACAGCACATATTCTCCCTGAGACGCCTTAAAAAAGCTCTCCACAGACGGGGTCGCAGAACCCAGGACTACACTGGCCTTCGCGATCTTCGCGCGAAAGATTGCCGTCTCTCTGGCGTGATATTTGGGCGACCGGTCACTTTTATAAGCGCCGTCGTGCTCCTCATCGATGACGATGAGGCCCAGATTCTTTACCGGGGCAAATAAAGCAGAGCGGGCGCCAATGACCACATCCGCCTCCCCATTTTCCACTCGCTCGATGGTATCCGAACGCTCTCCTTTGGACATCTGCGAATGCAGTACCGCGATTCTGTCACCAAACCTTTCGTAAAAACGTCTTACTGTCTGATACGTCAGGGAAATTTCAGGGATAAGAACGATTACCTGCCTTCCTTCCCGCAACACAGTCTCAATGAAAGCCATATACACTTCTGTCTTTCCGCTGCCGGTCACGCCATAGAGAAGATACGTCCTGTAAATCTCCCGTCGGAAATCTCCCCGGAACGCATCTGCTACAGCCTGTTGTTCGGCATTTAACACAACCGGATTCTCTTTTTGTTCCAGGTCTGGAAATGGATTCCGATATGCCACTTTGGTCTCAATGCGGATCACGCCGTCCGCCGCGAGCTTACCAATCTCTTTCCAGGGAAATCTGCACTCCTGCACCGCTTCCGTTTTGGACAGGACGCCGGTTTCCAGAAGCTTCTTTAAAAAACGTGCCCGCGCCGACCGATGTTTCTGCTCCCACTCTGTCAATAGCTTCGTGGCACTTTCCCTATCGATGGCCAGTCGTATGGTCGTTTCCTGGCGGTGTTTTTCCCTGTTCTTTACAGGAATCACCGTCTTTAGCGCCTGAATCATGGAGGATCCATATCTTTTCCTCATAAAATCCGCCACCTGAATCAGCTGGCTCTCCACAGGAAGGCTTTCCTCCACAACACCATAAATCTCCTTGATCTTATCCACGTCGTATTCCGGTTCCTTTTTCAGGGCGATCACATAACCTTCGCGTTCCCGGTTTCCCGCCCCAAAGGGCACTCTCACCCGCACACCCGGTATGATCTCACGGCACAGAGAAAAAGGCACTCTATATTGAAAAACCTTATCAAGTGCCTCATGAGATATATCTATGATAACATCCGCATAAATCGTATCTGCATATAATTCTTTCCCCATATCCCATATCCTAATATTTTCCGTCAAGGACATCCTGGACGATCTCTTCCTCGCTCATGTGATACTTCTTGCCTTTGATCTCCTGATAGGTCTCATGTCCTTTTCCCGCCAAAACGACGATGTCTCCCGGCTCGGCATGGTGCATCACATAAGATATGGCTTCATGTCGGTCGATAATAGAAATATATTTGCCATCGGTCTTTTTTATGCCGGTCAAAATATCATCGATGATGGCCTGCGGTTCCTCAAATCGCGGATTATCCGAAGTGATCACCATGAAATCAGCCAGATTGCCGGACGTCTCACCCATCTCAAAACGCCGCAGCTTCGAGCGGTTGCCGCCACAGCCAAAAAGGCTGATCAGTCTGGCCGGATGGTACTCCCGCAAGGTTTTTAAGATACTTTCCAGCGCGACGGCATTGTGTGCGTAATCCACGATCAGCGTATAATCATATCCCGTCGGAATAATCTGTACTCTTCCCTTTACCGTAAAGGAATGAAGCGCCTCGTTCACTGCCGGGATATCCACTCCCATCGCGAGAGCAATGCAGATGGCACCCAAAGCATTATGCACATTAAATGTTCCCGGAACGCCGCAGCTTATCCTCCCTTTTGCAAGACCGCGCAAGGTAAAATCTACACCGAGAAAATCCCGGTCTCGCGTCAGCCGGATATCTTCCGCGCGAAGATCGGCATCCTCTGCCAGACCAAACGTCTGTATCGGGCAGACTGCCTTTTTCGTAATCTCACTAAAATGTTCATCGTCCAGATTGGCATATCCCTGTCTGCACTGGGTAAATAACATGGCCTTACAGGCCAGATACTCTTCGAAATCCTTGTGTTCGTTGGGTCCGATGTGATCTGGGGATAAATTCGTAAATACCCCGTAATCAAAAAGGATCCCCGCCGTCCGCTCCCGATTGAATCACTGGGCGTAGGCCTCCATTACGACAGCGTCACATCCGGCATCCACCATTTCCCGGAAATATTTATGAATGTCATAGGACTCCGGCGTCGTGTTATTTACCGGAATATGTTTCTCACCGATCACAACCTCTATGGTACCGATCACACCTACTTTATGCCCGGCGTTTTCCAGAATCGACTGAATCATATAAGTCGTCGTCGTCTTCCCTTTGGTTCCCGTAACGGCGATGGTCGTCAACTCATCGGCGGGATGGCCAAACCACGCGGCAGAAACCAACGCCATAGCATGACGGGTATTCTCCACCTGAATCACGGTTACCCCTTCGGGCACCTGCACCGGTTCCTCCACAAGCAAAGCAGCCACGCCCTGGGAAACCGCCTGGGCTGCGAAGGTATGTCCGTCAAAGGAAGCACCCCGGATACAGATAAACAGACAGCCTTCCGACAGTTTTCTGGAATCATTGACAACAGCAGATATCTCCGTATCGATATCACCTTGCAGACATGTATAAGAAAGACCTTCGAATAATTGAGCACATTTCATATCGTTTCACCCTTTCTGATGATGGATTCATTTTTATAATATCTTTACCGTCCCTCAACTTTCGTGAACAATAACATGATATCTTTTTTATTCCATATGTTTTATCCATTTCATGAATATTCTAACCTTTTGGCTTCTAACCGTCAACAAAAACAAAATCGCGCCGCAAAGAATTCCCATGGAATCCACGCCTACATCAAGAATCCGTCCTGCTCGTCCCTCCACAAACAATTGATGAAACTCATCGCTGGCGGCATACAGGATACAAAAAAGTATCGTTTTCAGAAGCATCGGCCAAAACCCACGCGCAGCATCCCTCACCTTCACAAATAATACTTTCTTCTTTTCGAGAAAGATGCGCCAGGACAGACCATGGAGGCATGTCAGATAAGAGAAAATCATATACTCTGTGAAATGTGCGCCTTTGCGGATGGGTGTTTCCAAAATATCAATATAACCCTCCAACTGGTCAATGCTGAAATCTTTTCCCAAAACCTGCTGAAAAAAAACAAGCAGGCGCATGCAGATTCCCTCACTCAAACCGGAGGAACGATCGGCGTTTTGGCTGGAAAAATGAAATATGACCGTCATCATGACGACAACCGCGATACCTGTAAAGAAAAGGCAGGCACCTTCACGCCAGCGCCTGCCCTCTATATTATTCATCAGCCTCTTCCCATTCCTCTTCCACATCATCAAAATCTTCAAAATCGTCTTCAAAATCAAGCGCATCGTCCTCGAAATCAATCTCTTCCTCTTCCTGAATGATCTTGATCTTGCCATCATAAAGCTCTTTTACCGCGATGGATAATGGTTTCTCCTTCTCCATCCCTGGTTCTAAAGGCTGTGCGCCCGCAACCAGTTCCCTGGCCCGTTTCGACGTGGCGATCACGATGGAATACCGACTGTTGATCGCCGGCTCCTCACCCCGAAACTCTTCACTGTTGATTTTTTCCATAAGTTCTGTATAGGACGGATGTAACATAAAAATCTCCTTTCTTCCTATTCTTTAAATCTATCGATTCGTTCTATCAATACATCATTTTTTCATTAGCTTTCATTTATCGGCTTTTGGGGTTCCTCCGGCCAGACCAGTTATAATCCTACGCCTTTGGGGTAACTACCGCCCGACCAGGGATTATTGAACCCCATAAAGTACTCCTGCCGCCGGACCACGACTGATA
>JAJQDO010000289.1:41646-45628 GCA_021202175.1 Clostridiales bacterium
CTCCGGCCAGACCAGTTCTTATTCATCCACTTTTTGGGCTCCTCCGGCCAGACCAGTTCTTATTCATCCGCTTTTGGGGTTCCTCCGGCCAGACCAACTCTTATTCATCCGCTTAGTCTGCTCCTTCCGCCAGTCCGGCTTTCAGTTCCGCAATAAACTCCGCCCGGCGGCTGACACGGCAGGATTCACTCTCGATGATACTGTGAATCTGTTCCACACATTCCTCGATCCTGCCTTCTTCATTGTTGACAATATAATCGTAAACAGAGATACTTTCCGCTTCCTCCACCGCTCTACACATCCTCTTGGCGATAACGGCAGGCTCCTCCGTGCCTCTTCCGACCAGCCGGTTTTTCAGAACAGAAGCCGACGGCGCTGTGATGAAAAGCAATATAGCGTCAGGATACTGCTGCCGAATGTTCATGGCGCCCTGCACTTCAATTTCCAGGATGACCACCCGGCCTTCTTTCAGGCAGTCTTCCACAAACTTCCTCGGCGTGCCGTAATAGTTACCGACATATTGCGCATACTCAATATATCCATTATAATCTACAAGACTTAGAAATTCATGCTCTGTTTTAAAAAAATAATCTACGCCATCCTGTTCCCCTTCTCTCGGCTTTCTCGTAGTCGCGGAGATGGACAGGCTGTATCCGTATTCTTCCACAAGCTTCCGGGAAACGGTTCCTTTTCCCGCGCCGGAAAAACCGGAAATGACTACCAACGTACCTCTGTCATTCGTCATCTTCTTCCTCTTTCTCATCCTTTTTTGTCACCGTGCGGGAGGCAATGGTCTCCGTCGTCAACGCCGACAAGACCAGGTGTCCGCTGGCCATAACGAGAACGGTTCTGGTTCGCCGTCCACAGGTAGCGTCCACGGCCTTACCCTCATCCCGCGCATTTTGAATCATTCTCTTGATGGGTGCCGCATCAGTGCTGACCAGGGAAATGATCTTATCACTGTTTACCATATTTCCAAATCCAATATTAATCAAATGAGCCATAATTCCTCTCTGATCGTCTTACGATATCTCGCTATCTTTGTCATTCTATATTCTGGATCTATATCCTTAAGAATCTGTTCCCTCCAATGACCACATCTGATATTACTCTGGTCATTCTATATTCTGAACCTGTTCCCGAATCTTTTCAATATCCGTTTTTAAATCAATGGCTATGTTAGATACTGCCATGTCATTGGCCTTGGACAAGATCGTATTAGCCTCTCTGTTCATCTCCTGGGCTATAAAGTCCAGCTTCCTGCCTACATTGCCACCGCGCTGCAGCTCTTCCTGCATATTCTTTATATGGCTGCGCAGACGGACCGTCTCTTCATCCACACAAATCTTATCAGCATATATGACTACTTCCGTAGCGATCCTGTTCTCATCCACATTGGCATCCGCCAAAAGCTCCCGGACTTTTTCTTCCAGTTTACTTCTGTACTCACTGATCATCTGCGGATAACGTTCTTCCACCCCATTAATATTGCCGTTCATGCCCTGAAGCTTGGCAAGAATATCTTCTTTTAAATGCTCTCCTTCTTTTGTACGGCTCTCTGAGAAGGAAGAAAGCGCCTGCTTCATCGTTTCCATCAAAGGCTCTTCTATCTCCTTCGGGTCAAGCTGTGCCTCATCGAGGGTGAGAACTTCCGGCAGTCGGGCGATCCTGCAGGCGCTGGTGTCGTCAGGCAATCCCAATGATTCGCTCAACATTCGAATCGCCTTATAATATCCCGCCGCCAGATTCTGGTTCAGTTCCACATTGGTTTCCGCTTCAGCCAAATCTTCATAGCTAATGTAGACGTCTACCTTTCCCCGATTTACCGACTTCTTGATAAGATTACGAATTGACGTCTCCAGACTGTTTAATTTTTTGGGCATCTTAATCGTCAGATCACAATATCTGTGATTGACCGCCTTTATCTCCACAGTGATTTTACATCTCTCTGTCACCAACTCACTGCGTCCAAACCCGGTCATGCTTTTTATCATCGTATTCACCTCATTTGTCAATGCAATATTATATATGAAAAAAATACTTTCGTCAATCAATCCCACGAATGATTTCTGTTATTTCTACCCTTTCTGCCTTTCTTCCAAATCTTTTTCCAGGACAGAAAGATAATGAACGGACACGCCGCCCTCAGGTGAGACAAAATAATCCGGATTCAATTCCCGGTACTTAAAATTCTTCTGTCCACCCTGCTTCATGCGGTTCCAATATAACAGTAACTCGCTATATCTCAAATAATAACATTCCTGTCTGTGGGAAAAATAAATCAGGAAAAAACTGACACCACCCTGTTCCTCGTAATCTCCCATAAAATCCACCTGATGTTCATGGATGTTCTGCAGAGGAAAAGTGTCGACAGCACATTCCTTGGCATCAAAGCAAACAGGAATCCCCTGCACCACGCCTATGTAGTCTACCGTACTTTTCTGTCCGAAATAAGCTAAGGTGATGTGGCTGGTATCTTTGTCAAATCGGACTGGAGTGATGGGTGTCGGAATTTTTTGTATTAATGCCAGTTTTTTTTCCCGATATCTTTGATTCGTAACATTAATCATATCTTCAAGAACGGATCCCCGCAAGCCTCTTGACGTCCATGTTGCCATCTATACTCTATGCTCCTTATTGTTATTATGCTGTCTTTGGTCCCATCTCTGTTTCTGCGGATTATGTTTCTGCTGTTTATGTTTTTGCTGTCCCTGGCCAGTTGATTTCTCACCAGCCACATGACGCCGGGCATATGCCTTCTCATCACCAACATATCCACGACGAATCGGCTTATCATCATCAACATGGCGCTTTGCGATTTGCCGCTGATCCTCAAGGTGCCACCGGGAGAGAAGCTGTTCAAACTGTTTTGGCGGTGCGGCGGTCACATGAAGATGTTCCAGTTCTGTTATGGGAAGATGAACTCCCTCCGGAATGATGATCTCATAACTGTGCAGCATCTGATAGCAGATGCCATACTCGTTCTTCAACATGTCATTAAAAGCACGGTCGCCATATTTGTAATCCCCTGCCACCGGATGCCCTTCCGCAGCCAGGTGGGCCCGAATCTGATGGCTTCGTCCTGTGATCAGCCGTACCTTCAGCAGCGATGCCTCCGGGGAAGATCTCACCACGTGAATCCATGTCTCCACCGGGGCCGCGCCTTCCACCGGCTTGTCTGAAAGCGTCACCGTATTATTGGTATCATTTTTTACAAGATAACCTTTTACTTTTTTGTCCTTCGACATTTTTCCCTGCACGATGCAAAGATAGTATTTCTCAATCTGCCGTTCTCTGAGAATCTGCGCCAGGGACTGGAGTCCCTTCATCGTGATTCCACACAAAACAATTCCGCTGGTATTCCGATCCAGGCGATTCGCGACAGAAGGACGAAATGTTTTCAGTGTTTCCTTCTCTATCAGATGATGTTCCAGACAATAGTCGATAAGATAATCGTTCAGAGAGTCATCTTCCCTGACCGATTTTTGCGTGAGCATCCCCGCCGGCTTATCAAAAATAATCACATTCTCCGAAGAAAAGAGAACCCTGACTTCTTTTCGCAGAGATTGCTGTTCCCTGGTCAGAGACTTATTCTTCCTTTCCGTTTCTCTTTTTTTCGTATCGGATGCCCGGCAGAGCTTCCCCAGAGTTTCTTCTGAAAAAAAGAGTTCTATTTTATCTCCTTCCTGAATCCTCTCGCTGCCTTCCGCTTTCCTGCCATTTAATTTGATATTTTTCTTCCGCATCATTTTGTAAAGGAAGCCGGAGGATGCTTCCGGCATGTATTTCCCAAGGAAGCGGTCCAGCCGCTGCCCGGATTCTGCTTTTGTGATATGAATCTCTCTCATTTACGTTTTCTGCCTTCCCATAAAACTTAAGATAACACTATGGGGAACAATCTTTACTGCCAGACGGAACAGATTCATGGGTTTTCCGTAAACAGATATCTCTTTCCCCATCTGATTATCACTCCATGCATTTT
>JAJQDO010000355.1 GCA_021202175.1 Clostridiales bacterium
CCCTGCATCGGGTCCGGCAGGTTCTCGTAAGCTACCGGCGGGCCAGCGTGAAGAATCACTTTTCCGCCATTTAGCGCGAATTCCGGAATCACTTCTTTCGCCCGCACATTATCTTTGAGAACCGGCTGCGAAGCGACGACTTTTCCGATCACTTCCTGGTTCCACTCGTCGATCTGTTCATAATTCCGCAGGAAATTTAAGGTCTTGATAAGCTTAACATCTCCACCGGCCGGCGGCGCCCAGTCATACTGCACCACGTCACAGCCAAACTGCTCCACCACTTCCGCAAAACTCTTCAATCCGATATTGATCATACGCGGTTTTTCGGAAAGCAATGCCTTCAGAGCATCCGACGGTACCGCTTTTTCACAATCGACTACCTGTTTCGGACGAATCTCCTTTTCCGGCTCCTCAAAGTCTCTGCCGATCGCGCGAATCACTGTGCGGCAGGCCAGTTTATTATTCTCACAAACGATAACTCCAGCCTCTTTTAACTTATTGACTGCCGCGTCGTAGCCCTGGAAATCGCTTCTCGTGCCACATACCGTCGCTACAAAAAACACCTTCCTTCCCATAGCAGCAGCCTTATCCCGCAATTCGATGATAGACGGAAGCAGCGCGCCCGCCATATCTTCATGGGAACCGTATCCAAGCATAATATCCAAAAGGATAACACCCGTAGATTCATCATCGATGGCATCCTGCATGCACTCAATACGTTTCGCCGGATCGATCATCGGATGCGGTTTCCCCTGTGTATACGCGTCATCCCCCAGGTCAACGACCACATTGCCATCCAGCTGCAGCATATAGCCTTCGATATCTTCCGGCGGCACTTCACAATGCATGGCGTCCTTGATCAGCATCGCTGCCTCATTCGCCAATGTTCCGCCAGAGTAATAAGCCTTGATCGTCTTCTGCTCTTCAGCCTTGAAGAAAGTAGATTCATCTACATCCACCGTGGCTTCCGCCACCTTCGTTCCTCTCACCAGGCTCACAGCGAGGCGGGCCGCTTCATCTAATGTATACGTATGATAGAAATTCTCTTCGTGATATTCCGGTTTTTCTCCGACAAACAGGGTGACCACCGGTTTGCTGAAATTCGACAGCCGTGCCGCGATTTTGTCTCTGACTTCTTTCGCCGGCGGTTTCGATACGATAATCAATACCTTCACCGTGTCATCATCTTCCATGGCATCGATCATATCCATCATGGTGATGCCGCCAATCTTCGCATTGAGATCACGCCCGCCGATACCAATCGCGTTCGTCACGCCTTCTCCCAGGCGGTCGATAATCGTCGTCAGTTCCTGGATGCCAGTACCGGACGCGCCGATGATACCGATGGAACCCGGGGTCACTTTATTCGTAAATGCGATGGGAACTCCCTGGATGATACCGGTACCACAGTCCGGTCCCATCACAGCCAGCCCCTTTTCATGTGCTTTTTCTTTCAGCGCCTTCTCATCCTCAATCGTTACGTTATCGCTGAACATAAAGACATTTAATCCTTCATCCAGAGCCCGGTCCGCTTCCAGCGCCGCATAGGCACCCGGGATAGAGATAACGGCCAGGTTCGCTTCCGGCATCTTCTGTAACGCCTTGTCCCAGGACTTTACACTCTCGGCGCCTTTGCTCTCACTGCCTGCAGTGGACTGTTTTTTCAAAAACTCCTCCACGCGCTCCATGATCGTATCCAGCAGCGCTTCATCCTCCACATCCGCAACCACGACCATGTCGTTAGCGGTCGACTGCATCAGCTCTTCCGTATCCAGCCCACTGGCCTTAAAGATATCCTTATTGGCCGGCGTCGCCATCATGATGGACACCTTATTAACTCCTTCAATCGTCGATATTTCATTGGTCAGAAGCATCAGCACCACAGAATCCTGATAACTGCCTTTCTTTACGACTGTCTTTAACATACTTCCCGTTCTCCTTTCTCCTTGTTCTTATCAAACGGTTCCATATCTTTATCCGTTATACCCCAATACACTTAAAATATCAGCAAATCAATCCGCGAATCGATTCTTATGGTCATAGCGGTCGAAATGAATCGCGTCGCCTTTCAGATATTCGACAAGCTCGTCGACCACTTCGATACCACCCTCAGCATAGGCCTTATCCCGTCTCATAACGGCTCTCTCTCCCGGATAATACACCTTTCCGTAACCTTCCGCTGCCGGCATACTGCCCAACTCATCACACACCTGAGACATCCGTTTCTTAAACTCCTCTCTGCCGACGAAACGGTCTGGATCGATAACAATATGCATCTGGCCAAGCTTCCTGCCCTCGGACAAATCATGATACATAGAGCTGACATGCTTTCCAAAAGGAACACCCAAAAGCACACCGGAAAAGACATCGACCATCATCATCAGGCCATAGCCTTTTGCTCCGGCAATCGGTACCAGCGCATTCACCAGATGTGGGTCGGTAACCGGAAGTCCCTTCTCGTCCACTGCCCAGTCCGCCGGAATCGAAGCACCTTGCGAACGCTTGTCCAAAATCTTGCCCCAGGCCTGCACGGTCGTTGCCATATCAAAGACAACGGTGCGGTCGTCAGCAGTCGGCGCGGCAAAGGAAATGGGATTGGTTCCATAATAAGGCTCGGTTCCGCCATACGGCACTGCCATCGGATCGGACTGGCAAAATGTGATCGCTACCATATCTTCTTTGGCTGCCATTTCCGCATAATAGCCAATCGACCCACTGTGAGAAATGTTCGCCATACCGACGACAGCCACGCCATTTTCCTTGGCCATCGCGATGGCCTTTTTCATCCCTTCCGTCGCCATCACATAACCGATGCCGTTATCTCCATCCAGGATGCCACTGCAGGGGCCTGTCTGCTTCCATGTAACATGAGGATCACGTGTGATTCCCCCTTTATAGATCCTCTCAGAATAATATTCCACGCGAACCGCTCCGTGAGAAGCATATCCCCTCTCATGAGACCAGGTGAGAATCTCCGCCGTCTGTTCCGCGTGATCTTCCCGAAGGCCTGCCTGCATCATTTTGTTTTTCATTAAATCCTTTAATTCCTGTCTCTGTAATCTCATAATCTTTCCCCATCCAATCTTCTATTCGATCATCAGACAGATTGAAACGCTCCGTCTGTTCTATTAGTTCACCGATCATCAGATAGATTAAACTGCTCCGTCTGTTCTATCAGCTCACCGATCATCAGACACTTTGAAACGCTCCGTCTGTTCTATCATATCACAATACATTTCATAATAGTACGTCGCGATGTCAATGTTCCCATGAGCCATCGCTGTTCGTTTCAGGCACTTACTTGTTCACTATAATTCACAGTCACTGGCCAAATCATCGCGCTGTATTACAGATGCACATCCCTGTTGCAGTCTTTGGAATAAATGTACGCCAGGTCTTCGCCCCGGCCCACACCATAGCATGCCTGCGGACAGTAAGCATCCATAAACATATAATCTCCTTTTTTTCACCGGAATCCACTCGTCATCGATGCGATACATGCCCTTTCCGGAAAGGAAATACATTCCATGCTCCTGCACATGCGTCTCGATATAGCCATGGGATGCGCCCGGTTTAAATTTGAGAATATGCATGTTCATGTCAAATCCCAGATCCTTGGGAAGAAGATCCTTGACATGGCAATTATCCATCTCTTCGTAAGGCACCCATTCCATATCATTTACATTGCCGATACAGGTACGGCTACGGTAATCATCGAGGACTTCATATCTACGTTTATATACATAAAGTGTCGCGTCCTTCGCATCCTTCTTCTCAAAGGTAATCGGCTTATCTGCCGGGGAATAGATATAACCTCCCGCTGTCAGCTGCACCGATTCGTCTCCGTTATCCACGCAAATCTCGCCTTCAATCACATACAGAAAGGACTCGATGCCGTTTCCACCGATACCGGTATTCCTTCCATTTTCGTGTACGGTAACGAGATAATCCGCAAAAGACGCACCCATAGCCGGTGTCCCAAGAATGGTCACATCACAGTTCTCATAACCCGGCACAACATTTTTTACTAATCCATCTGGTTCTAAAAGCACCCAATTATCTTTCTTCACAACCGAACGCGTACTCAAAAGCTCCTCACGATACCCTGTCTGTCCATTCAAATAACTCATAACACTTTCCTCCGTTTTTACAAAGCTACATCATCACATCATCTTTTACAAACGCATCGCCTTCTTCTCTCAAAAGAGGCACGCGTAACCTATAAGAAAAATATCTTGTATGATTCTTTGTCTCTATGAAAGCTTTTGACTACCACTCTGCCGAAATCTCCAAGGAAGCGAGAATCATATAATAAGAAAAATTTTAAAAAACTGTGAATTGGTCAACCACTTTTTACAACGATATGATACCGCATTCCTCTTAAAAATTTCAATTGACAATTTCTCCAAATTATAAGATATTTTTTTGTGTACTATGCCATCTCAGTTATTTCATTTTCTTTTTAATCAATGTATTTATGCCTTTATTTTATTTAGTATTATCACGAAATAAATGAAATTATAGTGAGAAAAGCAAGATATTTACGATAAATATTCACATTTCAGAGGTTTTGTGTTATACTGTTATCCAGTGGCCAATCCATGATATTATTTAAAATATTTTTGATAATTTCAATTATTGTAAACCGGATTTTAGGAGTTGAAACCATGTTACAAAAACAAGTATTCCAATGGAACCATGCTACTTATGACAAACATGTCACAATCTATCAGGACGATCAGGCCGCTTCCAAAGCCTGCATCCTGTATTTTCACGGAGGGGGACTGTTATACGGAAATCGGGAAGACCTGCCAGACCGACATCTAAGTGAGATCACACGAGCCGGATACCCGATCATCGCTTTTGATTATCCTCTGGCCCCTGCCGCCAAGCTGGATATCATTCTCGAGGACGTCTGCGCTTCTGTGAACGACTATCTACAGAACGTGGAAAACTACAACGGCATTTCCCTTCCCTACTTTTTATGGGGGCGCTCTTCCGGTGCCTACCTGTGCCTGCTCGCCGCGGCCAGCAATAAACTATTGCGAAAGCCTCTCGCTGTCTTATCCTATTATGGATATGGCTTTCTATGTGATAACTGGTACCAGGTACCCAGCAGATATTACTGCAAACTCCCTGCTGTAAAAGAATCCTGCCTGCAGGCTACGCCACAGCAGATGCACGCCGGCGGCGATCTGGAAACCCATTACAGCGTCTACGTCTACGCCAGGCAGACCGGGAACTGGAAGAACCTGATCTACGACGGCAGAGAAAAATTCTTTTTATTAAACTACTCTCTGCGCACCTGTGACCGTTTCCCCTGCCCACTGTTTTGTGCTCACGCCACCGGAGACACGGACGTACCTTATACCGAATTTCTGGAACTGTGCAATCGTTTTCACGCCAAACGCTTTATCGCCGCAACTAATCTTCATGATTTCGACCGGGATGAGGACAGTCATTTTACCAAAAGACTGTTGGAAGCGACCTTAACGTTTATGGAAGAAAAGCTTCCAGCCAATGCCAGGTACGTGGGTTCCAGAGAAAATTAGGGAATTGCTGATAATTCTCAACCATTTCTTAAAATCTTCAAAAAAGACATAGTCCCTCAAGCCTTACGGATTGAGGGACTTGTATGTTTATATTCCTATTTTTCAAAAATGGTTCCTGTACGGAATCTTTCCGAACCTTTCATGGTCTTCATCAAAACGTAATACACAACACCCGTCGGAATCAGGCTGACATACCAGGACAAATCCATGATAAAGAGTGAGCACACCGAGCCGCCAATAATCGCAATGATGGCCGCCCAGTTAAGTCCTATGAAACTGCACTCCATATCGTACATGCCATTGATATCCAGTTTCTTCTTACGAAGAATAAAGTAATCCACAGCCATTACCGCGAAGATTGGTCCCAGGAATGCAGAATAGAATTGTGTAAACAGGTTTAGTCCTGCCGCCGATTCTGAAGTCACCAATCTCCACGGCATTACTACTACAGATAATATTCCAACCAAAATCGTCGCATGTGACCATTTCACTTTAAAAGACTCCATCAGTACATAAGAAGGCGGTACGATATTATTCAATACATTCGTCGTAACCTGGGCAAAAGCAATAAACAATAAGGTTACAATCGTGAGTGCCTTGCTTCCCATCGTTGTAGAAAAAACTTCTACCGGATCACTATTCCCTGTTGCCGCTGTTACCAGAAGTCCGATCATACCCATGAACAGTGTTACCGGCAGAATAGCTACCGTATAGATACTCGCTGCCTTTACCGGCCTGATGTCATCCGTAGCATTCCGTGAATAATCGGATGCATTGATAATCATCGTGGAATAGATTCCCAGGAAGGAAGTCGTCGCAGCCCAGAATGGCAGACCCCATGTACCTTCAATTCCAGAGAATACATCCCCGATTTCCGTCGCGAACTTCGTATTAACCACATATAACATGTAAACCAGAATCGCAATGATAAAAACGCAGGAAATATTTTCCAACCATTTAATTCCTTCAAATCCCTTGATCGCAAGAGCTACCTGAAGAATCGTGAAAAGAATATAAACCACCGTGATATTACTGATGCCAAATAAAATATTCAGGCAGCTATTGATAGCGCCGGCCCCTACCCAACTCTGGTATCCAAACCACACGATAGCCGGAAGACCACGCAAAACGCCGGGAACCTTAACACCGGTCGTACCAAAGCTGCTGCGCAACTACACTGTAAACGGAATACCATAAGTATGTCCACATTCTCCGATAATCGCCAAAGCGATTGCAATCACCAGACATCCTATCGCCATCGCGATGACCGCCTGCACTACGGTAAGTTCTCCAATCAATCCTGCTCCCATGGAAAAGGTTCCGATAGAAACACATCCACCCATGAAACTTGCCGTGTAGGAAACCGGTCCCATGATTCGTTTTTTGGTGGGAAGCAAATCTGTATCGACATTCTTTGCCAGTTTCGGATCTAATGTCTTATTTTCAACCATACTCATACTCTCTCCTTTTTTCTTACGTTGTATTGGTTTTATAGTTCTATATACTTTTGATATGATTGTACTTTGGCTAACAAGAACCAATTATCGACAACATACATAATGATTCTTATCCTTCTTAAAGCTTGGTAATGAGAGTTCCTACACCTTTATCAGCGACAATCTTACCGTCCTCTGCCACAACATTTCCACGAATAATAGTACATACTGGAAGTCCTTTACCTTTCATACCAACAAAGGCAGAAATCTTATTCACATATAGCAACGATTCACTCGTAATCTCCCAGTCTTTTTCCGGGTCTACAATCAGAAGATCCGCGTCAAAACCAACCTTAATATCTCCTTTTCGTCCATATATTCCAAAAGCCTTCGCCGGCTGTACCGCCATCGCATTAGCCAGTACCGTAGGAGAAATACCACGTTTTACACATCCTTCATGGAACGATACCTGAAATCCACTCTGAATTCCACTGATTCCACCCCAAACATCAAATACATTTTCAATCTTATTGCCAAGGATCTCGTTATATTTCTCATCATAAGAGCATGGGGAATGGTCGCTGGCAATACCACTAAATGTTCCATCCTCCACATAAGTCCACAATCTGTCAACCTCCTCCTGAGAACGAAGCGGTGGAGCACACTTAAATAACGGCCCATTTTCAATGACATCCTGATCAGTCATGCTTAAATAATGTGAGCAGGTCTCCGCTGTGATATCATATCCTTCCTGCTGCGCTTCCTTGATTCTCTGAGCGACATCCGGACTGCTGACATGGCAAATATGAGCCTTACATCCAGTTGCTTTGGCAATTTCAATAATATCTACTGTTGCCAGCATTTCTGAAATGACCGGTCTGGAATCAAGAAATCCCTGCCAATCGAGACGCCCTTCTTTTTTCATACGCTGTTCCTGCCATTTAATCGTGGAGAAATCTTCGCAATGGAATCCGGCACGTCCATCAAACTCTTTGATAATTTGCATAGCTTCGTAAGCCTGTCCATAACTTAAAGAACTATAATCCGGAGACACCGGGCCGATAAATGATTTAAATGCTACACATCCTTTTTCGTTCAGTCCTTCCAGGTCGCCAAAATTATCCGGAATCAACCCTCCCCAGAAACAATAGTCCACGTAAGCATTCGGATCCACCTTTGCCACCTTGATATCAAACAGTTCCGCATTCGTCATGGCTGGTTCATTCTGAAGAGGCATATCAATAATCGTCGTATATCCTCCGACAGCGGCAGCAGCAGTGCCATGTTCATAATCTTCTCTCCATTCATATCCTGGATCATTTAAATGCGCATGGGTATCAATCGCACCTGGGAAAATATAGTTTCCTTTTGCATCGATTACTTTTGACGCTTCCGGTTCTTCACCTTTTATCAAGATTGCCGCAATCTTACCATCTTTTATCGCTACATTTCCTTCTGTAATAGAGTCTGCCGTAACGATTTTGCCGTTTTTTACTAATAAATCATACATACGATAACCTCCTTGTCGTATCTGCAAAATAATCCAACCATGCTATCTCGGAATACAAATCCGGTTTATAAATTGTCTTACAATTATCTGCTGGGTTTCCATTTCACAGTTTTTTCTTATGATGACATTTTAATATAGATGAATTAAAATTTCAATATGTCATTTCTATAAAAAAATTACTTATTTTTTGGCATAATTGCACAAAATTATCCAATTTTTATTAAAAATTTTGTAAATTTTTGATAACCGGTTTTTAATTTTAACAACCAGATTTTAATGAATATTTTCGTTGAATTGACTATCCATTT
>JAJQDO010000153.1:0-3959 GCA_021202175.1 Clostridiales bacterium
ATTTTTATTCGTGTTGATTTCATATCAAACGACGATCGGTGGTGTCATCTATCGCTCATTCTCCTGGCGATGAGAAAATCCCGGCGTGCACAGACGAATCGGATTCCCTTCCGCATCCAGGACCTCCAGCACTTCGATATCCGTATTGTAAGCCTTATATAGATTTTCTTCCGTAATGACCCGGTGGGCGTCCCCGAACACCATCGGGGCATTGCGGAATAAAACCGCGGTTTTCGCATGACACATAAATGCCTGATCCGGCATATGGGTGGTAAAAATGATGCACAAACCATTTCTGGCCAGATTGCGGATGCATTTCATCACCACGATCATATTTCCATAATCCAGGTTTGCCGTTGGCTCATCCATAATGAGAATCTTCGGTTCCTGGGCCAGTGCCCTGGCAATCATCAACAGCTGCCGTTCTCCGCCGGAAATCTCAGTATACACTGCATCCCTCAGATGACGGATGCCCACGTCTTCCAAAGCTTGCTCCACAATCTCGTAATCTTTGCGGGAGGGTTGTCCCACCGCGCTCGTCTGTCCCATTCTTCCGAGCATGGCGATATCTTTGACCAGGTAAGGAAAGGAAGGTACATGCGCCTGCGCTACATAGGCCATATACCGGGAGCGCCGTTTGGTCGTCCATTTTGTGATGTCTGAGCCATCAATGCAAACCTGGCCGGACAAAGGTTTGATCAGGTTTAAAATCGTCTTAAAGAGAGTGGTTTTTCCCACCCCGTTTGGACCAAGGAGAGCACAGATCTCGCCATCTTGCAAAGTAAATGTAATGTTTTTCAGTACCGGTTTATTTTTGGCGTAGCCGCAGGAAACATCCCGCAGTTCCAGAATCATTTCCATCTCCTCCTTATTTTTATCCTTTACATAAAGGCATCCCTGCGAATCATCTTCCAATGAAATAAAATCGCTCCGTCAGAGATGCGATACAGCGCATTCTTTCATATATATTTCCACATATCACATTGGTATTTTTCGAAATATTCCCCATAACTCCAAAATATCTTCTCTTACCCTATAACATACAGGCAATATTTTTAAACCGATATTCCTATTATTCAAATCCATTTTTTTGTTTTGCCACGATCACCATGAAAATCGGCACCAGAATGATATTTAGAAGAAAAGTCACCGGTACTGGCTCGTCGGCAATCAGGAAAAAAGAACTGACCAGACGACACAGCATCAGCAAAATGCCACCGCTCAAAGCACTGTAGGCAAAGACCTTTCGAAAATCTGCTCCCACTACTTCCCGCACCATGTAAGGGATTACCATGGATAACATTCCCACATCGCCGCAGTGTATCATAGAAGCGGTCACCATCAGTACGGCACAGATCTGCCCCAGCAGTCGATAGGGTGCCGGATTTACGCCGGACACACGCACCTGCTCGTCATCCAGCCCCACGATATTCATGCGGTAACGAAGAAAAAGCATCGGTAACAGTGCCACCGCCATAATCGTGAAAAAAATGATCAGACTGATGGAATCAATCTGCTGGTATACGCCCAGGTCCATCTGCTGATAGACAAGCAGGTCTTCTTCTTCGAGTTGATACATATAGTACATGGTGAATACGTTCAGACCCTGTGAGATAATGGAACCTGCCAGAACCATGTTCATTACAGAAGGATTACCTCTATGGTCCCCTGCCAGTTTACCAAGCAGCAGGATAGTGGCCACACATATAGCTGTCAGCGCATAGCAATACTGGTAGCGCAGAATAACCATCTCCACCGCCTGCGCGGAATATAAACTGACCATCAAAATATTCCCCAGCTTCACACCAGCCGTAGCGCCGAGCATATTCGGCGAAGCCATCGGATTGCGGTAGATGGTCTGAAAGATGGCGCCGGATATGGACAATGCCGCCCCCGATACCAGAGCCATCAGCGTAATCTTCAACCGCGCCAGCGACCCATAATACTCGATGGAACCGATGGAATCAATCACGGCTTCGGCATCAATGTGTCGCGAAAAGAACAATCGTACCGCCGTGATCAGGCTAGTATAATATTCCCTGGGTACAAACTTTGTATCGTAATAATAGGCATTATAGCGAAAACACAGGCAGAAGCAAAATACAGCCGCAGTGGTTAGAAACATAAGGATGATTCCTCTTCGGTTTTTCCTTCTATCGGAATCCCATACCTGCCGGACCTGGTCTTTGGTCAGCTGCATTCTTTTCTCCTCCCTTCCGCAAAAGTACCGTCACCATGACAACACACCCCAGCGCACTGGTAATCACGTTCATGGAATCGGTCATTCCAAAAAAATAAGCGACATCAAATATGACGGTCAGAAAAATCGCGCCGACCAGTATGGAAGCCGGAATTAATCTGCGCAGATCCGGCCCGGCCACTCTGCGTGTGATCATCGGCACCATAAATCCCACAAATCCGATTCTGCCACAGAAAGCTACCACTACAGCGGTGAGAACCGTTCCGACGACGATCACGATGTTCTGATACAGAGAAACAGACATTCCCATCGTCTGCGCTTCCTCCATTCCAAAGGACAGGATATTCAGTTTACCACTGATCAACAGCAAAACAATCAGGCAGAGGAGGATGGGAATTCCCAATAAAGCCAACACGGTTCCATTCGTGATGTTATTAAAATTTCCAAGCATCATATCCCGGATGGCTTCAATGCGCGTATCATCGGGATTTTGGGCCAGCATATAATACTGCACCAGCATATTGAGATTACTCACCACGCTGGAAAAAACCATCCCACATAAAAGCATCGCCTTCGAGGACATCTGTCCTTTCCCGGCAATCCGGGAGAGGG
Organism: Clostridiales bacterium; assembly: GCA_021202175.1. Lineage (GTDB taxonomy): Bacteria > Bacillota > Clostridia > Lachnospirales > Lachnospiraceae > Anaerobutyricum. The sequence goes on from JAJQDO010000153.1 coordinate 2,813, forward strand.
TCATGACCAAAATCACGCCGGCAAAGCAACCGATCAGCACACAGAATTGCTGCTGATAACGTCCCCAGATACTCATGGCATAGTAGCTTTCCATGTCAGCCTGCGTCACATAAGAGATCGTCTCACTCTCACAAAACAGCAGCAGATACACCGTACACCCGAGGGTACCGCCAGCCATAACGCCCATCGTAGACGGGCCAGCCAGCACATTTTTAAACGCTCCCTGGAATACGGCGCCACAGGCAGCGAGCGCCGCGCCCGTAAGCGCTACGCCCAGGTACTGATAAAAACGGATGTCCATGCCACTGACGTTACCCAGTCCCATGACAAAGTTATAAAAATATTCTATATTTAAGGATGCATATTTTAATTCATAGGCCAGAGAGAAATCCCACTGATTGTATGAAACGACAAAAAACAAGAAAAAAAAGAACAAACCAATCCAAATCAGTAATAAAATCACCAGCACTGGTGTTTTATGTTCGTGTTTTTTTCTTGTTTGCGGTACTCCAGTATCTCGGACTCTCCGGTCTCATGGATATGTATTCGATTATTTTCCAAGCCATTCTTTTTTGATTTTTTCATTTTTCCACATTCTTCTTCTTTTGCAATTTCCAGTAAATATTACTGATTCAAACGACAAAAGACGATTGTCTAAAATTGAGTACAGTATATGGTACTGTTTGGATTCAAATATATACAAAATATAGTGTTCGGTAACTCTGCGCATCTTTATGTGACAACACAAAAGGGGATATAAATCCCCTCTTGTGCAGAGTCATTTGCATAGATTATGTCATTCACATGTCAGACTCATGTTAATCTTTCTATGAATGAATTTTCGAACGAATTCTCATGAACGAAATCTTTCTATAAATTATTTCTTTACCGTAGCTTTCGCAGAAAGACCTTTCTTCTTCAACATCTTCTTGTAGCTGCTTACTTTTCCTTTCGGAACCTTTACGACAAGCTTCTTATAATTGCTGCTTCCGGCCTTGGTAAATGCCTTGGCACTAATATTCTTTGCTTTCAGCTTCGTTGATTTAATGGTGATCTTTTTCAGATTTTTGCAATTGTAGAAGGCTTTCTTGCCAATCTTGGTCACATTCTTGCCGATGGTCACTTTGGTAATCTTCTTATTACCGTT
>JAJQDO010000153.1:3969-7104 GCA_021202175.1 Clostridiales bacterium
CGGTAACTTTATATTTTTTACCGCTGATGGTTACCGTAGCAGGGATTACAACAGTTTTTCCGGAAGCCTTTGTCTTTACATAAGTCACGGTACTGCTGCCTGTCACCTTATAAGTAGCCTTACTGGTGCCGGAACCTGTCGTTACGGTTGTGCCAACTTTAACTGCTGTTGTGGTGTTAGAAGCTGCAGTGGTATCTGTGCTCGAAGTTTCTTCTGCAACATAGCCACCAGCGCCGATACCAACGGTCCAGTCGATGTCCCATCCGGCATCATTGATATATGTACCATCAAATGCGTCTGTGTGGTTTGCATAATAATTCATATCCTGCGTGAGAAGAGCTTCCACCTTTTCTGCGCTGTAATCGGAGGATAATGTGCCGGACATGCCAGACGGAAGTACAACAGACGCGAAGTTCGTCTGCACAACCTTTGCCAGGCTGCTCTGATCGCTGATGTGATAGAAATGCTCATAGAAATATGCGCACATATCTACCGGACTGATCTCTAACACGTCACTGTAAATGTATCCCACATAGTATCCAAGACCCATCGCATTTTCTACGGAATTCATGGTGATACCGTATAAGGAAGATGGGGATGTGGTGATGACCATCATGTTGGAGTTATAGGAAGCGGAATCCTGCAGCGCGCTTGTGATATCAGAGCTGCTGAGGTCGGAATTGTTGACGATAATCGCGTCAACGCCAGCCAGCTCATCGACAGTTGCTGTGGTGCTGTCAAGGACGTTGGACAGATTGTCAGATACCAGTGCAGCATATTCCACATAACGAACGCTGGATGTCGCACTCGTGCTTTCCGAGTTCTGCAACGTAAAGGTTCCATCCTCATTCAATGCACTGACAACAGCAACGGTCTTCTTCTCTACATTTCCTGCTGCAATTTCAGACAGTATATAAGCGGAAGTTCCATAGACATATTTTTCATAATCGCTGGCGATCACCTGTGGATCGCCATAACGTGTTGTCTTGGTCGGATCTTCTGCTTTTACGGCATCAATGGCGTCAGCCAGGTTGTACATAGACTGAATCATGTTGGTGATACGTGTGGTCTGATAACTTACCAGCTGCGGATTATAGTTTTCATCACCTTCCTGATAATATTCGCTGTCCGATGTGAAGCTGTGGATGGTATCGAGCTGATCGTTATAACCGTCCGTATCCGTTCCGGAAGTAGTGGAGGCACAGCCGACCAGAATCTCCGGTCTCGTATATAGAGAGACAGAAATGTTACCGTATTCCTCCACAAGCGTCGTATCAGCCATGACCGGGCTGGCAGCGGCTGCTGTGTTGATCAGCGCGTCAGAACTGGTCTCCAGGCCATTTTCTTCTGCATAGAAATTATAGAAATAATTCCAGTAATACGGGTCGGGGCTGTCATTTAAGCTGGTTCCCCAGATGCCCAGAGCAGCTTTTGTTTTCGCTTCTTCAAGCGTTGTCGGAGCGGAACCGTTGATCATGCCAAATCCAGATGTGGCATTCAGTCCCATGATGCCCAGGATTGGGGATGCCGCACGATGGGCGGAAGCAGTGATGATGCTGTCGTCCACTGCCATCGGTTCTGTCGGGGCATCATACGTGTTGTCATCTGCCGCATAAACCGTGATAACGGATCCAACCACTAAAACGAATGCGAACAAGACAGACAAAAGTTTTTTTGTCAGAGAGTGTTTTCGTGTTGCCATTCTTTTTCTCCTCCTGTAAGAATATTTTTTTGGGTAACGACTTCCTGTCGTCGCCCCTGCGTCGACCGCTAATGGAAACATCGCTGATTGTAGCATTCGCGTATTGTAGCCGTAAGAACGGAAACAATAACAACGCTTCATGATTCGCGTATATTCTTCCTGCAGTCGAATGCCTGGTTTCCTATAGAACGACAGAACATCGTTCCATAGTATGTATGGCAAGGGAGTGGTGGATCTGCTTCCGTTATCCTCTCCGTAAAGAGACGGATTTTGAAATCATTTCACCGTAATCCCGTTCCATCTTTTTTCTGAAATTTGAAAAAATATCCTTTCATGGTGATATTTCTTCTAATCCTTGACTATACTTATCTCCTGTCATTCATGTGCTGCAATTACCATCCAGAAGGATGTCTTGCGACTTCCCGTATATCATCATGTCGAGTATCATTATGTTGAGAAGATATCATTATGACATCCCATGGCTGTCCCGATCGCGCACATCCCAAAGCAGCCAGCCATACCACCGCTCCGATGGATAGCGTATCATCCCTTCGCTGTCCGCATGCTCCGCAAGATAGCGATAAATCTGTTCCTGCATATCTTCAGACGCCTTATCGCCAAATAGCCGCTTGCCAAGACGTATGGCTGTCTTTTCATCCGCGGGCATGTATTCTATACTTTCTTCCCTGTAATAGGTCACTTCAGGATATCGGCACCTCAGCCAGAGCAGGTTAAACATGGCATAAAGAGTGCGGCCGTCCCTTTTGGATACAAAAGGCTGTCCAGGACAGATGCAGGACATGATATCCTCCAGCAGCGGGTCGTGCGCCTTGACATATACACTGCTGAAACAATAAGCGCGGCTCAATGCCTCCATCCGTTCCATATCTTCGGGAGCGTTTAGTGCCGGTGTCGTAGAGGCGAATACCAGATCAAACTGTTTGCTCCACTCAGGAGCATGGACATCTGCTCCTTTAAAATCACATACTTTAAATCGTACATTCTCCACGTCATTTTCTTTGATAAATTCTCGCCCATAATCAACCATCTGCTGCGAAATATCGATGCCCAGAACGGATCGGCAATGTTTGGCAAAGGCGGCAGCAAATCGTCCTGGACCACAGCCGATATCTACCACATCATCTATTGGTCCAAGCAGACCGTGGCCTTTCAGAAAATCGATCGTGGCCGCTATGCGCCGATCACTACGCTCTTTTTTTTCTGTATCTTCACGCAATCCTTTCTCCCCGTCGATAGCTCGTTCATCCCAGGCCTGTTTGCTGTGATTAATGTTGCTGTGGCCACGTCCTTCCCGGATATTCAGAAAAATATTTTCTAAATGGTCATCATTGCGTGTCATAACTTCTCCTTTTTCTGTATTTATGAGAAAAGATATCTATAATAATATAATGGTTTTAATGTTTTAATAGTTT
>JAJQDO010000153.1:7114-8728 GCA_021202175.1 Clostridiales bacterium
GTTTAATAGTGGCTTCCAATGATATATAAACATCGTGTAAAAATCTGCTGTTTAAAAATCAAATACACGAAAATGCTTTTTTCTACGACTTCATTATCTCTTTTCTATGAATTCCCTGCCGCGCAAAAGGGTGACTTCCAGTTCCGTTCCTTTCGGAATGAAATCTTCTCCAATCTCGGAGATATACATAGCATTGCTTGTCATACTTGCTGGAAGACTATTCTTGCGGAATGGCTTACTGTAACAAATGTATCCCTGTTCTGTTTCAAAGACATCCATGCGGATGAGCAGCGCCATTGGACGCGGCGCATGGATATCTTCCATCACTGTCGCCCGCACTGTTTCCCGCATTCGTACCGGTGTATGCAGAAAACGTGCCACACAGGCATTGATGCACCACTCACAGCCAAAAAAGCTGGCCATCGTCGGTCCTGGCATATTAATGACCGGCTTGCCCTCAATGACCGCGAGGGCCATCGGACGGCCCGGTACCGCTGCGATATAATGATGAATCAATGTTCCTCTTTCTTCCATCATCCTGGCATTCCAGTCATCCTCGCCCTTAGCGGTTCCGGCATTGATGATCACCATATCGCAATCCTTCAATGCCATATCCATTGCGTTTTCCAGGCTTTTGGGTTCATCCGGTATAATCGGGAATATAACGGGTTCCGCGCCCAGTTCTTTTAAAGTTTCCCGTACCATGATGGAATTAGTATCTACATTCTGTCCTCTCTCCGGGCGCATATTTGGAGGGACCAGTTCTGTTCCGGTAGGAATGAAAGCAACCTTCGGCTGTTTCCATACAGGAACCATCATGGCACCGCCCATAGCGAGGGCAGCCAGATCGGTAGGTCGAATCGGCATATTCTTTCCTAACAGCAAGTCACCTTCCTTCAAACTGGAGCCTTTCGGATTTACACTGCTTCCGGCATGTACCTTGACATCCGGTTCGATATAAGTAACTTTCTCACCGTCCAGCGAAACATTTTCTATCGCGATTACCGCGTCAAAACGATCATCAAAATCATCTCCGGTATCCGCGCGGGCATAGTCCACCCCCAGCACCCATTTGGTATAATCCGGCATCCCTTCCGCAAACTGCGCAGACTGCACGGCAATCCCATCCATGGCAGAAGAGCGGAAAACGGGTAAGGTGTTGACAGAAAATAAATCTTTTGTTGTCACTCGCCCGATGGCTTCATCCAAAGGGATGTATTCTTCCATATCCTGCGGTTCCCAGGCTGCAAAAAAATCTGCGAGTGCTTTTCTTCTTTCCGGTAATCCGGTTATTTTTTTCTCTTTCATATTATTTTCTCCTGTTTTTAAATAGTTTTGTTTTGTATCAAAACGTAGTTTGTCTATTTCCTCTATTCTTTGATCATTTTTACTTTATTTCGTTTTGTTTAGAGATTTTTATCATGATCATAATAAGGGATAAATCATTCGACTTATATAATGATATGACAGATTTCTACTATAATCTTTATAATAAAAATTTATATTGAATTCTGTTAAATTTGAAATCTATTAAAAATCATATGACAAATGTTCTTCATCTGTTTTTTATTAGTTTAGTTTTCTTTAGTTTTGTAGTGTATTATATCATAATAT
>JAJQDO010000250.1 GCA_021202175.1 Clostridiales bacterium
CTCCGTACAAAACGGCTAGTCGTAAGTATCTAAAAGGAAAAATCACAGAATCAGTCCGTACAAAAAGGAAAGACGTACGGACCAAAACTGTAAAATCACAGAATCAGTCCATATAAAAGAAAAGAAATGATATCATTCACCCATCTGTACCCCATGAATAGTAACATCAAGTGTCAAAAGGTCATTTTTATACCAACGAAAAAACAGAGCTCTCCGCAAGCTCTGTTTTTCGTCTATCTCATATTACATCAACCAAATATAGTAAACGACAGATTCTTTTTGTCGTTCACTATAACCGAATTAACAAATTATGCTTCCAGCATTTTTTCCACTGTCACCAGCTTCACGCAGACCACAAACAGATCCATGGCATCCACCAGTTCGTCTTCCGGTGGCATACTCGGTGCGATGCGGATATTGGAGTCGTGTGGATCCTTTCCGTAAGGAAATGCCGCTCCTGCTCCCGTGAGCACCAGTCCAGCCTCCTTACATTTCGCCACAATCTTCTTCGCGCAGCCTTCCGTCGCGTCAAATGAGACGAAGTATCCGCCGATCGGATGAGTCCAGGATGCAATATCCAGTTCTCCCAGTTCTCTCTCCAAAGTGTTAAGAACGATATCAAACTTCGGGCGAAGAATCGCCGCGTGCTTTTTCATATGCTCTCGCAATCCGTCCGCATCCTTGAAAAATCTGGCATGACGGAGCTGATTGATCTTATCAAAACCGATGGTCGACCATTTTAAGCGGCTCTTAATATCAGCAATGTTTGCCGGAGAAGAAGAGATGGCCGCAACGCCCGCACCGGAAAAGGTTACCTTGGAAGTAGAACAGAACTGGTATACCATGTCCGGATTCCCTGCCTTCTCACATTCGTCAAGGATGTTCAGGATGCTGCCCCGCTTCTCCTCTTCATCATAGAGATGATGCACGCAGTACGCATTATCCCAGTAGATTCGAAAATCTTTTGCTGCCGGTGTCAGGGAGGCCATCCTCTTTATCGTCTCATCGGAATAGACGGTGCCCGTTGGATTGGAATACAGCGGCACGCACCAGATACCCTTCACTTCCAGGTCATTATTGACATACTCCTCTACCATATCCATATCCGGGCCGCCTTCCAGCATCGGAATGTTAATCATCTCGATTCCAAACTGTTCTGTCACGCCGAAATGTCTGTCATACCCTGGCACTGGACAAAGAAACTTTACCTTTTTCAGCTTCGACCAGGGAGTAGAACCCATAACGCCAAACAACATGGAACGAGCCACACAGTCATACATGATGTTAAGACTGGAGTTTCCACATACAATGACCCGGGAAGCATCCGCTCCCATCAGGTCACCCATCAGATGCTTCGCCTCCGGAACACCATCCAGCAAACCATAATTCCGGACATCGGTTCCATCGAGTGCGATCATCTCATCATCGCTTGTCAGGCTGTCCATCATCGGCATGGACAGGTCAAGCTGCGCCCAGCTCGGCTTCCCTCTGGAAATGTCCAGTTTCATGCCCTGGGCCTTTTTCTCATCATACTGTGCCTGTAATTCGCTCCTTAAATCTAATAATTCTTTTCTGCTCAGTTCTTTATATGGTTTCATCCTGATTACCTCCTATATCTCTCCTCTATATTCAGTAAAACTGTAAAGTAAAGCGCTTTGTGTCGTTTACTTCATACTTATCATCATTTTAATGTCCCTTTTAAAACATCACCCTGTCTTTAAAGAAATCACTTTTTAACCATCGGTTCATAACATATACTGTCAGAATCCAATACATTCCATGACCACCAGGGGCTGTCTCCGGCACACGTTTCCTATTGTATTCCTTTCCTGAATAAAATACAAGAGCTTTTTTCATTTTTTTCTTCAAAAATTCGAATAATCGCTTGTCAAGTTGTTTCTCATGAATTTTTTTACAAACAATCCTTCTATTTTATCTTTTCCATTGTTCCAAATGCCTAAGATTAGTATACCCATAACAGTGGACACTCGATATATTTTCATGGAATCTGTCATTATGTCATCAAAAAACGCTTGTCAAAAATATTTCAATCCATACATGTCACTTTTAAGCCGGAGCATCATACTATATACTGTAAATAAACAATGGAGGTATCTCCTATGAGTGATTTAGCTGCAACCAACTGCCAGAATACAAATGGCTGTGGATGTAACGGCGGCTGCTCTGACAGCCTGATTCTGATCTTACTGCTCCTTTGCTGCTGTGGAAACGGAAATTCCTGCTATGGCAGCGGCGACAATTGTGGCTGAGATATTCTCTGGCTTATCATCATCCTCTCCATTCTCGTATGTTGAAATGGATTCGGCTTTGTCAATAACTGCTGCGGATGATTGATTGACTAAGAAAGAGCCAGAAAACCGGGCATAGAAAAGGCAGGGCACAATGCCCTGCCTTTTTTGGAATATACGCCAAGGCGCATTTTTTATAAAAACGACATCATTTTTAATGCATCCCCGCCTCAGCCTGGAACCGGGCGAAATCCTCGTCCGTCCCCAGCACATAGTGAGTATCGCTCACGTAATGTTCGGTTCCTGCCTCATAATTCAGTCCGCTAGTCTTATAATCATACGTCAGAGATGTCCGTTTTTTCTCCACAATCGGATTCGGAGAAGGAATCGCGGACAGTAGAGACTTCGTATATGGATGGAGCGGATTGCTGAATATCTCATCCGAGGTGCCGCTCTCTACCAGGTGCCCCAGATGAAGCACGCCGATACGATCACTGATGTATTTGACCATCGACAGGTCATGGGCGATAAAGAGATACGCGATGTTGGACTCCCGCTGAATCTTTTTCATCAGGTTGACCACCTGTGCCTGAATCGACACGTCCAAAGCTGAGATGGCTTCATCGGCAATAATCAGATCCGGATTCAAAATCAATGCTCTGGCGATACCGATACGCTGGCGCTGGCCACCAGAAAACAGATGCGGATACCGGGAAGCGTGCTCTCTGGACAAACCAACCAGTTCGAGCATCTGATATACTTTTTCATTTCTTTCTTCCTGAGAAGAATAGGCGTGATGCACGTCCAGCCCTTCCGCGATAATATCGAGAACCTTCATACGAGGGTTCAGGCAGGCCATCGGATCCTGGAAGATCATCTGCATGTTCGTACGCAGCTCTTTGATATCTTCCTGGCTCATCTTGCCACCGATTTCCCGGCCGTTAAAAACGATGGATCCGGCCGTCGGCTTATAAAGGCGGATGATACTCCGTCCGGTAGTGGATTTACCGGAACCGGATTCACCTACCAGACCATAGGTCTCTCCGGCATTGATCTCGAAGGAGATATCATCGACTGCTTTTACGGTAAATTTCCGATTAATCGGAAAATGTTGTTTCAAATGTTTCACCACGAGAATCGGTTCTTTTGCTTTTGCCTCTGCCATCTTACAACCCCTCCTTCTTCATATTTTCGATACGATGCTTCAGGGAAGCCGGCATCTGAATATTCGGCGCGTTCTCATGCATCAGCCAGGAAGCGACTTTATGGGTTGCAGAACCCGGTACATCGAACATCGGCGGATCAATCTCATAATCGACGTTCAACGCGAACTGATTTCTCGGCGCGAAGGCATCACCCGCTACCGGGTGCGCCAGGTTCGGCGGCGTACCAGGAATCGTATAAAGTTCATCTTCATTCGTATCCAGATCCGGCATGGAGGAAAGCAATCCCCAGGTATAAGGATGACGGGGATCATAGAAAATCTCATTGATCGTCCCTGTCTCCACAATCTTGCCGGCATACATGACATTGACGTAATCCGCTACTTTCGCCACGACGCCCAGGTCATGCGTAATATAGATGACGGAAAGATCTTTCTTTTTCTGAATATCCTGAATCAACTCCAGAATCTTCGCCTGAATCGTCACATCCAGAGCCGTCGTCGGCTCATCACAGATGAGGACATAGGGGTCGCAGGACAGAGCGATGGCGATGACGATTCTCTGACGCATACCGCCGGAAAGCTGATGCGGGTAGTTTTTCATACGTTTTTCCGCATCGGTAATGCCGACCAGCTGCAGTAATTCCACCGCTTTCGCGTAGGCTTCTTTTTTCGAATTCTTATAATGATAGATCATCGGCTCCATAATCTGTTTGCCGATCGGCATCGTCGGATTCAGAGACGTCATCGGATCCTGGAATACCATGGCGATCTTGCGGCCACGGATAATCTGTCCCATTTCCTTTTCTGTCATCTGCACGATATCCCGCTCCTGCCGCTCGCCCGTCTTCTCATCATACCAGACGTAATCAATCGAGCCGCTGTCAATGTGCGCATTATTCGCCAGGATACCCATAATCGCCTTCGTCGTCACGGATTTTCCGGAACCGGATTCCCCAACGATGACGATGGTCTCCCCTTTATAGAGATCCAGATCAACGCCGCGAATCGCATTGACCTGGCCATTTGTCGTCTTAAATGAAATACGCAGGTCTCTAATCTTTAATATTCTTTCTCTTTCCGCCATAATCACATCTCCTTCATCGTCGGATCTAATGCATCCCGCAATCCGTCGCCAAACAGGTTGAAGCTCAGCATCAGCAATGCCAGCACGACAACCGGAATCGCTACCATATAAGGATAGGACAGGAAATAGTTGAATCCATCATTGATCAAAACACCCAGGGAAGCATTCGGCACTGTCAGTCCCAAACCGACGAAAGACAGATATGCTTCATAGAAAATGGCGTTTGGAATCGTCATCATGGCCATGACGATCAACTGAGAGTAAATGTTCGTCCGGAGCTCCTTAAAGATGTAAAAGACTTCACTAGCGCCCGCCGTCCGGGAAGCCAACACAAACTCATCTTCTTTAATCTTCAAAACCTGTGCCCTGGTAATACGGCTCATGCCAATCCATTCGGTAAACATCAAGGCAAAGATGATAGTAAACAGCGAAGGTTCCAGAACGGTCATCAACAGCGTCAAAATAACCAGTGTCGGAATCGAGTTCAAAATCTCCTGGATTCTCTGCATGATCGTATCGACCATGCCGCCAAAATAACCGGATATCATGCCATACGTCATGCCGACCACGATATCAATGACAACGGCGGCGAAGGATACGATCAACGATACCCGCGTGCCCGTCCAGGTACGCACCCAGAGATCACGGCCAAAGTTATCCGTACCAAACCAATGCTGGGCATTGGGCTTGATATTGGCCGATGCGGAATCAATGGCATCAAATTTATAGGAAGACAGAATCGGCATAAAAATCGACATCAGGATGATCAGAACAATGACAGTGATACCGATGACAGCCCCTTTATTTTTGCGGAATCTTCTCCAGACATCCAGCCAGAAAGGGACGACAGGAGCGACAACATCCTTGGAAATGTCGACTTTGTCGCCGACAAGTTCAAAGGAATCCGGTGCAAATTGATATTCATACTTATTCATAATCACTCATCCTTTCCCAGCCTGATTCTCGGATCGATGATTCCATAAGACACATCGATGACCAGAACGATGATAACGTACATAAACGCATACAGGAAAGAGCAGGCGAGAGTGACGTTATAGTCATTTTGCTGAATACTCTGAATCAACAGCTTACCAAGACCGGGAACCCCGCAGATATTCTCCACAACCATGGTACCTGTCATGATATTTACCATGATCGGACCTAAAATGGTGATAACCGGCACCAAGGAATTCCGCAGGCCATGTTTCATAATCAATGTCCTTTTATCCAGCCCCTTCGACTTGGCCAATGTCATATAATCACTGTTCAACACCTGAATCATTTCTGTTCTTGTAAAACGCGCTACATTGGCGATAACACTCATCGACAGGGCAATGACCGGCATGATCGAAGAAACAAAGCTGTTGGAGCTGTTATACTGCGTGGGCAGGATATGCCACTTCGCGCCCAGAAAATATACTAATATCAGAGCGAACACAAAAGAAGGAATGGATACTCCAAGAACAGAAACGCCTGTCGCTAAAGAATCCAGCCATGAATTTTTATTTAAGGCTGCCACAACGCCCAGAAGAATGCCAACGATGGCACCCAGGATTGTCGCCGCAATACCAAGTTTAAAAGAAATGACCATCGCGCTGCCGACCAATTTTGATATCTCCATATTCTTATTGATCACGTAGGAGACACCGAAATCACCAGTCAGCATGTTTTTCAGATAGTTAAAAAACTGAACCAGAACCGGTTTATCCAGTCCGTATTTTGCCATAAGCAGGGCTTTCTGGCTGTCAGATAATTTCTCATCATTAAATGGCGTGCCGGGCATCAGCTTCAGCATCAAAAAAAGCACCAGAATGATAACAAATAATGTGACAGTGGAAATCAGAAGACGCTTACCTATGTATTTAAGCATACTTTTATCCATATTATCGTCCCTTCTGTGGAAAATATTCCCGAAAAGATAAAAACAGGGCAGGCAGGTAAATGCCTGCATGCCCCATCGCTATTATCTCATTCAATCAAGAAATGTGACAAAAATCACTGTGACAACTCAGGCGTAACCTGACGGTAAGTGTCAGGTTCACCGCAAATAGTAACTGTGTCACAATTTATTCTTTTGTTAAATACTTATAAATATAAGGTGTACCAGCTGCATTGTGCAGAACTCCGGAAAGACCACTGCTCGTCAGAACCGCCTGTCCTTGCTGGAAGATCGGAATAATCGCAACATCTTCCATCAGAAGCTCATTCGCCTGCTGCAGAATCGCTTCACGAGCTGCCGCATCTGTCTCATTTCTCGCACTTTCCATCAATGCATCGTACTCTTCATTATAATAATGACCGTAGTTGTTACTGGTCCACTGCGATTTCTCCAGGTTGTTCAGATACGTGGTAGAATCAGAGTAGTCCGGTCCCCAACGAGTCAGACAGATATCAAAGTCACCATCTTTCAGGTATACATTGATCCTGGACTGTTTCTCAGTAGCCACCAGGGAGAAATTAATGCCTTCCAGGTTACTGAATGCCTGCTGCAGATAGGTTGCCGTCGTGTCAACACCTTCATCTGTACCATAAACCATGGAAATATCAATGCTGTCTACGCCAAGTTCCGCAAGGCCGGCATCAATGTATTCCTGTGCCTTTTCCAGATTATAATCAATCTCATACGCTGCCAGAAGATCACCGCAGGACTCCGCGAAATCGCTACCGTCAGAGTTCGTGCTCAGTTCCGTCGGCACAAAGCCTACAGCCGGAGTAGAACCGTCTTTCAGGATGTTGTCACAGAGGTCAACACGGTCGATGGCTGCGGATAATCCTTTACGGATGTTCTCATTCTGCAGGTATTCATTCTCGAAGTTCACGAACAGATACCATAAGAAACCATTATTAATCGTGCTGTACTCATCTGTGTCAGAATAAGTATCTACCAGAGAAGAACTGATGATACAGTAATCTAATTCGCCACTGTCAAACTGCAAAGCAGCTGCGGACTGTTCCTGTGATAAGTTGATCGTCAGCTCATCAATCTGAACGGTATCTGCATCCCAGTAATCTTCATTCTTTGTCAAAACAACCTTGGTACCCAGTTCCCAGGTATCCAGGATAAACGCGCCACAGGATAATACAGCATCTGTACTTGTCGCATACTGATCGCCCTGCTCCTCACAGAACTCCTCATTAATCGGGAAGAACGTCGGGAAAGCAAGCAGTTTATCGAAGAATCCGCAAGGGGAAGCCAATTCTACGACCAGAGTCTTTTCATCTGTTGCTGTCACACCCATGTCATCCACACTGCCACCGCCTGTATAGGCATCCTCAGCGCCAACGATGTTCGCGCCCTGCGCGCCTAACAGGAAAGCGTACTCACTGCTCTCCGTGATAACACGTTTCCATGCATACACGAAATCATCCGCTGTCACAGCCTCTCCATTCGACCAGGTAGCATCTCTTATGGTAAAGGTGTAAGTCAGTCCATCGTCAGAAATATCAACACTTTCTGCCATGGCCAACTCTAATGTGCCATCTTCCGCATAGCCGTAAAGGCCATCGGTAAAGGCGTTGATAACCTCAAAAGAGGTACCGTCTGTGGTGATGCCGCTATCTAAGGACATCAGGTCGTTCTCGCTCATGATCGTCACGCTCTTGGAACCGGAGCTGGAACTGGAATCAGAACTTGCAGCGGAGCCAGTACTCGATTCGGAATCGGAGCTGCTGCTACTGCTGCCACAGGCACATAAACTCAATGCCAGCGCGCCACAGAGAAGAACAGAAATCACTTTTTTAAATCTCTTCATTTATTTCTCCTTCTTTTTTATTCTCATGACAGACAGTGTTCATGAAGATGCCGTGAATATCAGGGTATGGTTTCCAAGCAATCATACTCACTCGCATATCACTGTGATCAACGGTTCAGCCTGACCATCGATAAAACTATCTCTCATAAGTAGTTTACGAGTTGCGCGGATCTGTATCATCGAATCCTATAAGAAAGAGGTCCCTTATGCACTATTCGATATTCGATAAAAATCGATGAATCATCCCTTCTTATAAAATTCATAACTTCACAAATTTCTCCTGCGCTTTCCCCTTTTCCGCAGGATCAATAACATATACAGTTCCCATAAAAAAATAAAAATTACATGTTTAATTTTATTACTATTTTTTACATATGTCAAATGATTTTGTTAATTTTATTTATCAAATTTTGATTAGGGTGTCAAAAGTAAATTCAAAAAGAAATGCAGATTGACACCAC
>JAJQDO010000247.1:0-8460 GCA_021202175.1 Clostridiales bacterium
AAAAGAATTCCCAGCTTCTCATAGTAGAGAAGAGAATTGATATTAACCCCTCTCAACCTTGCAAATTCTCCGATGGTAAGATAATGATTCATAAACAAACAGCCTCCCGTTCTCCGAATATCCCTTTATTATAATGGAGTTTGAGAAAAGGGGCAATGTGTTTTGCAAAATCCGATTAGGCCTGTTGGCAAGTGTTTTTACCAATAATATAGGTTATTGTCAAAACAGCTGGTCATCCATCATCTCCAAACCAGATTCTTTACTATTTCTGTATATTGTATCTATGAAAAAAGGTTCCTTGTCTTCACAATAAACAATATTGCTACAACCATACCTTGTAATCACATCATCTAATAGAGAATCAGAAACTTGCTGATCTTCTCTGTTTTCAGGGTAAAAGGCAAAAAACAATGGTATATTATCCTCATCCCTGAATATTCCTATCTGGAAATCAGAACCCCTTCGTGATTCCATTTCTTTTTCATATTCAACTTTTTCATTATATACATCATATTCATCGACATCATTTACCAGTATATCTCCTAAGGAATATTTCTTATGTCCAAAATACAGAATATGGTCATTCCTCATAAACATGATTCGACTGTTTTTATAAACATCCTTCTGAATCATCTCGCACTCTTTTGCAAGGATATGAAATGCTCTGCAAACATCTTTACGTTCATAGCGAGCTTCCTCTAAAAATCGGGATGCATCCATATCAAATGACCAATTATTCTGAAAATCAAGAATTCTTCTAAAAATCAGATCAGAAAGAATCGCATTAAAATCAAATTCACATTGATATCGCCTTTTTAGCTTATTACAGGTTTTATCCAGTTTTAGTTTATAATAAATAAACTGTAAGAACAGGTATCCTCCTTCATAAAATCTTCGACCATTATAGTCCAGATGTCTGTCGGCTCGAAAGGTAATAAGAACCTTTTTCATTTCATTCTCATCTCTGTATTTTTCTGTTTCCAGTTTTGCCTGTTCTCTTGCCCAGAGAATTACTCCATTTCTGTCCGTTCCCAGCTTTTCCGTCAATTCCGATAACGTTCCCAGTTTTCGCACCACTTTGGAAGTGCTTTTGCCTTTGTCGTTGCAATAAGACTTCGTTATATAATAAGATTCTGAATTTTTTGATTTTGAAATAGAAACGCGCATAAAACTCTCCTTTTTTGAGGCTCTTACATTTACAAACGTTGGCATGAGCAATAAAACTACACGATGATGATCCACGACGAACCCAGCACTTACTGCCAGGTTCGCTGTATTACTCTTCGTCAAAAAACTATAAGAATCACATAATGTGTCGTATCCATCCTTCTGGTGCTTTCAAATTCCCCTGCTGCATTCCCGTTAGGGTATCGTATAACTTCTGAATTACCGGACCCATTCCATTCTTATTTTCGGAGAATATGATTTCTTTTCCATGATCAACTACTTTCCCGACAGGAGAAATCACGGCTGCCGTGCCACAAAGACCGCACTCTGCGAAATCTGAGAGTTCAGATAATGTTACCGGTCTTTCTGTCACCTTCAAATCCAGATAATCTCTGGCGACCTGAATCAAGGACTGTCTGGTAATCGATGGTAATATGGAAGCGGATTTCGGAATCACAATTTCCTGATCTTTGGTCACAAACAAAAAGTTGGCTCCGCCAGTCTCTTCCACATACGTTCTTGTTGCCGCATCCAGAAACATGTTTTCATCGTAGCCATTACGATGTGCCTGCGCACCGGCATGAATGCTCATCGCATAATTTAACCCTGCTTTCAGATGTCCGGTTCCATGAGGCGCTGCCCTGTCATAATCGCCGACACAAAGAACCAGCGGTCTTACTCCACCTTTGAAATACGGTCCTACCGGCGTACAGAACATGCGGAACTGATACTCTTCTGCCGGTTTTACGCCAATAACAGAGGAAGAAGCGAACATATACGGTCTGATATAGAGGGTAGCCCCACTTCCATAGGGCGGCACCCAGGCTGCGTTCGCCCGCACGACCTGATCCAAAGCATCCAGAAAACGTTCCTCTGGAAATGGCGGCATCTCCAGCCCTTGCGCGGATGAGATCATTCTCTTTGCATTCTGATCCGGCCGAAATGCTACAATCGAGCCATCACAGGTCGTATAAACTTTCAATCCCTCAAAAATCTCCTGGCAATACTGCAAAATCCCAGCACATTCATTAATCACGACATTCGCATCTTCTGTCAGTAATCCCTCATCCCATTTTCCTTCTCTATAATTTGCCACATATCGTTTTTCTGTCTTATGATAGGAAAACCCGATGTTTTCCCAATCCAAATCCTTTCGCTTCATTTCTTATGACATCCTCCTGATTTCTGTAATAATAATTTCCATTGCCTGATAGTATACAGACAACATTTGTTATTTATGCTTCATACTGGCAAAGCCTGTACGATGGGTACAGGCTTTGGGTAAATGCTCTGATTTTTACAGCCCGGTCCAGCCAATCATCTGCAAAATAGTCAAACTGCCGAAAGCAAGGACTGTCTGACATACAAACAATGGCGCGAACCATTTTACATAGCGGAACCAGCTTACTTTTGCGAGTTCCAGATTTGCCATCAATGTTCCGCCAACTGGATAAAGACAATTGGAGAAACCATCACCAAACTGAAACGCCTGTACAGCTACCTGTCTCGTCACGCCGACCAAATCGGCAAGAGGAGTCATCAGCGGCATAACCACTGCTGCCTGACCAGAACCAGAACCGATAAAGAGGTTGATAATCATGTTTGCCACGAACATAAAGTTAGCAGCCATCACCGGGCCCATCTGTGTCAACGGTTTGGAAAGCCAATAGACAACTGTATTTAATACATTCCCTTCCGTCAAAATAACAGAAATGCCTCCTGCAATACCAATAAAAAAGGCAGGTGCTAAAGATTGTCTACATCCCTCAAGAAAATGCTGTGATGTGCCCTCAAGTCCATATCCACTGATAATTCCAATCAGATATGAAATTCCAAGAAAAGTAGCCGCAATTTCTACATTTCCCCATTCAAATCTGACAGAACCGATCAAAATCGCCACGAAAGATGCAAGAAACGCAATCAAACTAACCGTATGACGCCAGGTCATTTTTAAGGGAGCATCGCTGACAGTACCCTTGTCACTAATCGAACTCATCCCCATATATTCCGAAACTTCCATGCCTTCATAATAATTTAAGCTTTTCATCGGATCCGCTTTGACCTTTTTCATATAACGAATCGTCATAATATAACACATTAGAAAATTTATCACCCAAATTACCAGACGAACCGATAAACCGGAAAATATCGGCAATTCCGCAATCGTCTGTGCCGGGAGAAGTGTAGCCGTATTAATCCAGCCGACATTAAAGCCGGAATAAGCGCCCAGGAAAATGATCAGCAGCCCGGTAAACGCGTCATATCCAAGGCTGGCAGCCAATATAACACCGATTGGCATAAAAGCTACCGTAGAGTTAGCAATCACTGCAGCACACCCTGCAAAAGACATAAACAGCATACAGATAAATACAATAACGTTCGCATTTAATCTCTTATTCGCCGCTAATTTGCCGAATGCGACATCAAAGGTTCCGTTGACTGTCATCAGCCGGACAACACCACCAACCATAAAGACAGTCATGATCATATTGATGTTATTGGCAAAACCATTTACGATGCCGCGCAGAGCCCCAAATAATCCGACCGGTGTCCTTTCAACCAGATGGTAGGTTCCCGCAACCACTGTCGTTGTGCCATCCACTACTTCCGTATCATAATTGCCGGTTGGAATGATCCAGGTCAAAACCGCACATAATAATGCCAAAAGCAATAATATTGTCAATGCGCTGGGTAATTTAATCAATTCTTTTTTCTTAGTCTTTTCATTTTTATTTTTTTCCATAATATTCTCCCTTTCTGCCACTCTCAATTAGCGGCACAAATAGTGATGAAAATATATTTCCCGCCATATCTTCTTTTTTTAATACCAAACCTGCTATAACAATACAAAAGCCGCTTCCGCGCACACTCCCAGATACAGGTTACTCTCATCAATGTCAAATTTTCCATTATGATGAGGCGCGCCACTCCCGTATTCCTCATTACGTATTCCCAAAAATCCTAATGCGCCAGGACATTTCTTAAGATAAAAGCTAAATGTCTCCGAAGCATACCAACGCTCACAATCTCCGAGTACCTCTTCACCACATACAGCCGTTATACCTTTCTGTACACGTGTAGCAACATTTGCATCATTCACAACTGCATCTGGACTAATGCAGTGCCTGGATTCATAAGTCACGGTACAATTATGACTTTCGGCGGTATTCTCCGCAATTCGGTTAATGATAGCAAGTGCCTTTCTTCCTTCCTGTGGATCAAAGAACCGAGCGGTTCCTCCTAGATACGCCTGGTCGGGTATCACATTGGTTGCCTCTCCTGATACGACTTTTCCCAGTCCCAAAGTTACCGTCTCTCCTACATTCAACTGATTCATGAAAGCGGAATTGTATTGAGTAATAATATGTGCCATCGGAATAATCGGGCTAATCGCCTGGTCGGGACGTGAACCATGTCCACTCCTTCCATGTAAATAGATACCGATTCCGAGACACCCTGCCATCCTTGGTCCTGGAACTACATTAATCTTTCCAGAATCCAAGCCAGCTAAAACATGGAGCGCAAAACATTCGTCAATTGTCACTTCTTCCAGAGCTTTCATCATCGTCTCAATCCCGCAGTTTGTTTCTTCTCCTTCCTCAAAACAGCAATAGACAGTTCCTTCAATTCTGTCGCTCACTTTCAGAAGAACCCGCATGGTTCCCAGAAGAACCGCCATATGAGCGTCATGCCCGCAGGCGTGACTAACACCGGGTATACCGGAAATCACATCTCTTTTCTTCTTCAGATTTTCCATCTCTTCCATAACCGGAAGTGCGTCAATATCCGCGCGCAGCAAACGTGTCTTTCCCGGCTTTTCGCCCGCGATGACTGCGACGATTCCTGTCCCGTCAAGGAGCCGGTATGGAACTCCCATATCATTCAATTCCCTACATAGAACCTCTCTTGTGTGAAATTCCCGTCCGGATACTTCTGGATATTCATGAAATTCTCGACGCATTTTCACTACATAATCCTGGTACTGAAGCGCGATATCCTTTATATCCGACGATTCTATATTTCCAAACGCCAAATCTTTTTGTTGCATCTCTTATGACATCCTCCTGACTTCTCTGATAATTGCTTCGACTGCCTTCCGCACATAAGCTGGATCAGTGGCCAGATTCATCCGGATAAATCCCTGATACTTCTCACCAAACCATTCACCATAATCTACTCCCAGCCGACATTTTCCCTGCACAAATTCCGTGGTTTCTTCTGGCTCCACATAACCTCTAAGGTCAATCAGCACCAGATAGGTAGCTTCCAGAGAGCATACAGTAAGTTTGGGCAGTTCTTTAGCAAAAGTCTCCTTCATATAAATATAGTTATCATGAATTACTTCGAGCAGGTTATCAAGCCATTCTCCGCCTTCCATATACCCAGCTTTCGTCGCCAGCATTCCCATAATACTTACTTCGGTACGGTTCAAACCGGAAGCGAAACGATCGTAAACGTCCCGAAGTTCTGGATTCGTAATGATAATGTGAGAATGAATCAATGTTGCCAGATTAAAGGTTTTGCTTGCAGAATTCAACGTCAACATGATATCTCGATATTTTCCATCGGATACCACTGCTGCCGGAACAAATGGATACTCTCCCAATACCAGATCCTGATGAATCTCATCACTGACAACGAGCACCTGATGTTTTTGGCAGATAGAAAGCACCTGATTCAATTCTTCCTCCGTCCATACTCTTCCAGCCGGATTGTGCGGAGAACACATGATAAACATTTTCACATCATTTTCTACGATGGCCCTTTCGATAGCCTCATAATTCATGGTAAAATAACCATTATCATAGTCCAGTTCCACTTCCACCAGCTTGCGGTCATTATTTGTCACTACGTTAAAAAATGGATAATATACCGGCGTCAATATCATGCAGGCGTCATTTGTTTTAGTAAAGGCATGAATCATCCAGGAAATTCCCGTTACACAGCCGGTCGAAAAACGTACCCATTCCTTTTTCAGTGGAAAATGATATCGACTCTCCATCCAGTCAGAAAATACCTTATAATAATCATCCGGCACACAGGAATATCCGAATACGCCATGCTGCACACGTTCTGCTAAAGCCTCCGTTATCTTATCGCAGGTCTTAAATTCCATATCGGCAATCCACATAGCGATCAGATCTTCTTCGCCAAATTTCTCTTTTAACCCATCCCACTTCATACTATTTGTTCCATGACGCTCCACCAAATATTTTTCTAAAAATTCCTGTTTCTGCATAACGGTCTCCTTTTTTCGCTATTGTTAATCCGCAATGAAAACTCTGTAACAGTTTTTCTTCTCCATATCAATGTAATTCCTTATTTCAGATTGAGCAGGGGACGCTATCCC
The DNA here is from genome assembly GCA_021202175.1 of Clostridiales bacterium. Lineage (GTDB taxonomy): Bacteria > Bacillota > Clostridia > Lachnospirales > Lachnospiraceae > Anaerobutyricum. The sequence goes on from JAJQDO010000247.1 coordinate 6,518, forward strand.
CTGCTCTTTGTAGTTTTATGCAGATCTTTATGTGAATCCTCGTGTTATCTACATCCCGATTGTTATAAAGCCTTTCAAGCTTTTTCCGCAATCGCCTCAATCTCACACAAAACTCCCTTCGGCAATGTTTTTACCGCTACGCAGCTTCTTGCTGGTTTCGATGTGAAATACTTTGCATATACTTCGTTAAATGCTGCGAAATCACCCATGTCAGCCAGAAAACAGGTTGTTTTAAATACCTGTGCCAGTCCGCTTCCGGCTTCTTCCAGGATCGCGCTCACATTTTTACAGCTCTGTTCTGCCTGTGCCGCGATTCCTTCGGGCACCAAACCATTTTCCGGGTCAACCGGAATCTGACCGGAGGTAAATACCATGCCGTTTACTTCAAATCCCTGTGAATATGGTCCGATTGCTCCTGGTGCGTTTTTTGTGTCGATTAACTTCATTTTTTTGTCCTCCATTTTCTTAAAATATTTTATTTGTTTTTAACATCGTACATTTTTTATTTATACATGACTCATGTTGTCAGGAAGATTTCATTTATGCATAACTTCTGTCATGGACAATATTTCATTTTATTATCTTTCATTCCCCAAGATATTTTTCCGTATGTTTTGTGTTCACAGCCTCGCAGATTCTCTTTAATCCTTCCGCAAGTACCGATTTCGGGCAGGCAAGGTTCAGGCGGATAAAGCCATCCGAATGCTGCACAAACATATTTCCGCCTTCCAGAAGCACTCCGGCCTTATATGCGAAAAACATCGGCAAATGCTCATCCGGCTCAAAATATTCATTCAGATCTACCCATGCAAGGTAGGTTGCCTCAGAGATGTGGAATTTCGCCTTTGGCAGATGCTCTGCCAAGTACTCTTTTGTAAAGCGGAAGTTCTCGTCGAGATAATCCCGAAGTGCTTCCACCCAGTCATATCCTTTTTCATACGCTGCCTGTGCTGCCGCAATACTCAGCGGATGATCAAAATTATAATGACGATTCAGCCAGATTTCCTTAAGCTCTTCATCACGAATCAGGATGTTCGAAATCATCATACCTGCCAGATTAAACGTTTTGCTCGGTGTCATTGCCGTAACCAGGCACTGATACGTTGGCATCACTTTTCCCAGCGGAATGTGCTGTTGATCTTTACGAAGCAGGTCGCAATGGATTTCATCGGAGATAACCCAAAGATTGTTTTTCTCAATAATCTCAGCGAGCTTCTTCAATTCCTCTTCCTTCCAGACACGTCCGCTTGGGTTATGTGGATTACAGAAAATAAAGATTGTCGTCTTCTCGTCCGCGGCTTTCTTTTCAAAATCCTCAAAATCAATCGAGTAACGTCCATCCTCATAAAGCAGATCAGAACATACATAATCTCTGTGATTGACGTCCGCCGCATATTTAAAATAGGCATAGGAAGGAGTCAGAAAAAGTACCTTCTCATCCGGCTTGGTGATGTAGTCCACCAGCTCATACAATGCAGGGATGACACCATTCGACATGACCAGTTCTTCCCGCTCAAATGTCCAGTCATAACGTCTCTTGCACCAGGCGGCGAAAGCATCGAAATAACTTTTCTCAAACACGCGTGTATATCCAAAAATCCGCTTATCCAACCGTTCCCGAATCCCATCGATTACCACATCCGGTGTTGCAAATTCCATATCCGCAACCCACATACGAATGAATTCCTCATCCTTGTATGGAAATGTCATGCTGTCATCCGCATGGAAAATATAAGAACGAAATCCATCCGTATTCATGGCATTGGTATGTCTTCTGTCAATGATTTCATCAAAGTTATACATATTTCTCACATTCCTTTCTTGTTTCTTATTTAGTGATTTTTATTCTTTGTTTTTTGCTCCTTGTTGTTCGTTCCCCAAAACCGATGCATCTCTTGCTTTGTGACTACATTTTACCAACGGATTTATCTACCGTCAAAGCA
>JAJQDO010000247.1:8470-8680 GCA_021202175.1 Clostridiales bacterium
ATTTTCATGTGAGTGGAAAAAATTTTGAAATGTTTCTTTAGAGTTGATTTTTTGAGAAATAAATGATAAAATTTTTTGTATACAAAAAAATTCAATAAAATTCATCTTTTTGTATATTTTAACGAAACAAACAGGAAAAATGATTCGAAACCCAACATTATTGACAACTGATATTCCATGAAACGATAATCTTATCACCAACAGACAACC
>JAJQDO010000242.1 GCA_021202175.1 Clostridiales bacterium
TTGACAGCTTTCAACAGGGACGAAATAATATTATTTTTGCTAATTATCTGAGCCACCGCATTTGGCGGTATCATTAGTTATGAAAATGTATTTTTTATATTAATTTCTCACATATAATGTGCCGTCCATGATGCGGCGGGCAGTTCTTTGTACTGCTACAGAAGGCACCTGAATCTCCCCATTTTCCTCCGTCAGTTCCGGACACATGGTCATGATTCCGCTCGGATGACCGATTCTGATATTTTCTGTGTTTGCGTCCTCTCCGACAATCTGCTGTATCAGGCTTCCTTTCAGCGCTGCAGCCACAGCAATCGAACTGGCGGATGTGAGCGGACAAGCTTTATGACACTTGAATACGGAAATGACACGGGCACAAACGTCCATTTGTTCGGCATCGATCGATTGTCCGCCAATTTCAGTATAGGATTTTGGAGATGTCACAAATCCAACTTTTGGCACAGCCGGACTGTTTTGTGTCGCATCTTCTAAATCTTTCGCAAATCCCATCATGCACGCAGCAGTTCCTCTGATTTTTTCTAATATTTCGCAGAGCTTTGCGTTGCTGTTTACTTCTTCTGGAAGTTCTGTTCCGCTCGCGCCGATGTCTTCTGCTTTTACCAGCACCATTGGGTTAGAAACATCTAAAATAGTAGCTTCTATTTTCCCGTAATCCGGGATATCCAGAATGTCTTTTACATTTCCTGTTGGAAGAAGACAACCAGTCTTGGAGCCGGCGGGATTTAAAAACTTTACTTTTAACTCTGCCGCTGTGCCATCTACGCCAGCAATCTGACAATCGCCGTCCTGAGCAAATGTGCCGGTTTCAGGGTCGATAGGAACTGTAACATCAATATATTTATCAGTATTTCGATTAAATAAATGAACCGTTGTTATAGGCTGTGTGATGTCTACAAGTCCTTCTTCTACAGCAAAGGGACCTACTGCTGATGTCATGTTTCCACAGTTTGATTTATAATCAACCTGTTCTTTCCCGACGATGACTTGTCCCACAAGATATTCCACATCCACTCCAGGCATTTCACTTTTCCAGACAATCACGATTTTATTGTTGGAAGAGACAGTGCCTCCTAAACCGTCGATTTGTTTAGGATCCGGGCTGCCCATAGCCTGCAGAAAGATAGTGTCCCATTCACATTGATTTTCAGGCAGGTCTTTCCTTAAAAACATACATCCCTTGCTTGTACCACCACGCATGAAAACAGTTTTAAATTTTCTCATATAAAGCATCTCCTTTTATAAAATATCCAACATTTTTGATGGATTGACTTTTGTCATCATGTCAATCTCTTCCTGTGTGAATCCTGCGTCAGACAGATAATTAATATATTCAACAATGGATTCATACCAGGGTGGGTTTTGCATCTGGCCGCTGTCTGTGGATACGATAAAATGTTCACAACCGATTTCTCTCATAGCGATGACGTTATCCGGGAGATTCTTTTTATAGACACCTCCACCGATCGGCTGCGCATATTCTCTTTCCAAAAGAACATCATAATCTTTAACGATTCGTTTTTGCTGTTCTAATGTCATGCCTACGATATGAAATTCAGGATGTGTGATAACGATTTTCTGGACGCCTGCATTCCTTGCCACTTCTACGACGTAAAAGCATTCTTCTGCTGAAATGTGGCCTGTTTCGAAAACAGCGTTGTATTCCTTGATTAAGTTCAATATAGGAAGCAGTTCTTTTACGACCTTCCCATCTTGCACAACTTCTACTCCGCCGCTCTTTTGTGATTTTTTGTAATGATTTGCTGCCGTATTGGTAGGAAGCCACACGATTTTGGCCCCAAGCTTGAGTGCTTTTTCTACAGCGAATGGATTCAGCCCGCCCACGGACTGGTTCAGAGCGATTCCTCCAAACATCTGAAAATCAGAATCTGGATGACGGTCTTTACAGACTATATTAACTAATGTAGCTCTGTCCATGGTGGGAACGTTATGGGATTTGATTACAATGCTTCTGACTTTCATACGGACTGCGGCTTCCATTAATTCAAGGTCATTTAACCTTCGCTCTCGAATATCTGGGGCTGAGTGAATGTGAAGATCAACGATACCTTCTGTTTGTAACATTCTTGCAAGTTCTCCTTTCTTAATGTAACATTCTTGACGCAACATTTGTTTAAAAATTTATCAATTGAGCTTGACATTATTTTAATATAATAACAAATGTTTGTCAATGTAACATATGTACAGAATTCTTGTTAAAATTTTGGTAATAATCACAAATGTTATTTTTTGAAACATATGTTAGAATCCGGACTGTGGATCATCTTTTGTAGCATTTCTATTGTTATTTTGTAGGTTACGATTCATAAGGTAGTTGCATTTCACATTGAATTGATGTTGTTTTCTATCTGAAATCGAAAGATCTTTCTGAAAGTGCAAGGGTACTTTTGAAAGTGTTAAAAGAAAGGCTCATCAAATAATCGCATTGAGACACTAAAAAACAAAAAATCCGTAAGATTACGGAAAATATACAATAAGTATGGCATAGGGCTGAACGAAATGGAAGCATTGAAAACGATCTATCTGGTCTATCTTGAAAAGAGGATGAATTGATAAAATTCGAAAAGAACAGATTTACACTGCTGACACGGGAAAGCCTGTATCAGACGGATGAAAAAGGAGACAGGATTCACTTGCGAAGCTGATACGGCTGTGATATCTTTTACATATCATGTATGGTTGCGTTCACAGGGAGGGAGTGATCAGGTGGGAGCATATTTAAATCCGGGGAATCAGGGGTTTCGGTCGATTAGAAACGGCGTATATGTGGATAAAACAGGGCTTATTGAGTTTACAAATAATACCATCAACACGCCCTTTAAGCTGACATGCTTTTCCCGCCCGCGACGGTTTGGGAAGTCATTTACAGCCAAAATGCTCTGCGCGTATTACAGCAGAAATTGCGATTCCAGAGAGTTGTTTGATGGATTGGAAATATCCGAGGCTGATTCATTTGGGATATCTGGCGTACGATGAGCCAGGAAAAAGAGTGTATATCCCGAATCTGGAGGTCGCAGAAGCGTTTCAGGATGCGGTAGAAGGCGATGGCTGGGAGGAAATGGAAGCAGTGCTCTCAGCGTCGGAGACGCTTCTGGAAGCAACGCTGCAAGGGGACTGCATAGCTGTGGAACGCGCACTGGAAGAAATCCATGATTCGAACTTTTCCATACTCAAGTATAACGATGAGAATTCTTTAAGCTGTGCGATTACGCTGGCCTACTATACAGCCAGACGGGAATATGAGATTGTTCGGGAATTACCGGCGGGAAAGGGTTTGCCGATCTTGTTTTCATTCCGAGAAGACATACGGATAAACCGGCAATGCTGGTGGAATTGAAATATGATAAGGACGCGGACAGTGCGATTCGGCAGATTCGCGAGAATCGGTATGACGGCAGATTGAAGAAATATTTCGGAAATCTTCTGCTGGATGGGATTAATTATGATAAAGAGGCGAAGGGAACAGAAAGAAAGCATTATACCTGCCTGATTGAAAGAGCGTAGAGGGATGGTACCCGATATAGAATGGACGCAGTATTATGAGATAGGGCGAAGATTTATGTTCGAATAATTTTTAATAGTTGGGAGGTGTAAAGAAAATGGGATTTTATTTGAATAGTACGCAAGTTTTTTCTCTGTATGAAAGCGAAACTAAAAAACCTTATTTTATTGATAAAACCGAAATACTTAGTAAGTTGATTCCGCTCGTCGAAGAAGGAAATAATCACATATGCATAACAAGGCCTCGACGTTTTGGTAAATCAGTCATGGCTGCAATGATTGGTGCTTTCTTTGGCAAAGGGATTGATAGCAGCGGTATTTTTGATTCTCTGATGATAGCAAAGGTTTCTTCGAAAATAGATAGCGATATAGGAGAGAAGGATAAGACTTTAAATTATAAAAAATACATGAATCAACATAATGTGATTTATATTAGTTTTATCAATCCCGCTAATTTGAACGATTCTTATGACGATTTTATCAAAAGCATAGAGATGTTTATAACCCGTGATCTTCGAAAAAGCTTTCCGGAAGTGGATTATTGGGAAGGTTTGTCTGTACCGGATTATCTGGGAATGATTCATGAAGAGACAAAAGAACGATTTATATTAGTGTTTGATGAGTGGGATTGTATTTTTCACAAAGACTATGTTACTGATAATGACAGAAAGAGATTTATCAATTGGCTGGCGGCATTGACGAAAGATAAAGGATACATTTCTTTAAGTTACATGACTGGAATTCTCCCAATTGCAAAATATTCGAGTGGTTCCACCATAAACAACTTTGATGAATATACTATGGCGACGGATGATAAATTTAATAAGTTTTTTGGTTTTACAGAAGCAGAAGTGGATGAACTTTACAGACGCTACGAATCAAATGTAAATGTAAAGGATCGTTATGTATCCAGGGAGGATTTGGAATATTGGTATGATGGATACCAAACTCCTTCATCAGAAAGGATATATAATCCAAGATCTGTTGTCTATGCTTTGGAACGCAATCGAATCAGAAATTACTGGACAGCAACAGGACCATATTCAGAAATTGCAACATACATTGTAAACGATATGGATGACATAAAAAAAGACGTTGCTTTGATGGTGGCGGGGGAATCAATCCCGGCTGATGTGGAAGAATTTGCTGCTACATCAATGCATCTAAATACAAAAGATGAAATTTTTTCCGCAATGGTGGTTTATGGATTTTTAAATTATCAGGATGGAAAAGTTCGTATTCCAAACAAAGAATTGATGGATGAATTTTCGAAAACGATTCGCAAGAAAAAGGAACTCGGATATATTTATAATCTCGCGAACGCTTCTACAAGTATGTTGCAGGCCACGCTTCATGGTGATACGAAAACTATGGAAGAAATACTACAATATGCACATGACACCGAGACACCGCTTTTAAGTTATAATAATGAGACAGAATTAACAGCAATTGTAAATCTTGTATATTTGGCTGCAAGAGACATTTACTATGTGGAGAGGGAAGATAAGGCTGGTCGAGGTTATGTTGATTTTATTTTTTATCCAGAAAAAAAGGTGATGATGGTATCATTCTGGAACTTAAGGTAGATGACACGCCTGATGCGGCGATTCAGCAGATTAAGGACAGAAATTATGTTCTTAAATTTCAAGGGAAACTGGCTGAGAAAAGACGTCATACTGGTCGAATACTTTTGGTTGGCATTGGGTATAGCAAAAAGGATAAAAAACATCATTGTAAGATAGAAACAATAGAATGAAAATGAGATCAGGGAAATGGCTCGTTAAAAAGCTCTAAAAAGAAGTCTTTCCGTTGGTATCAAAAGGTCATTAAGACCAACGGAGAAGAACTGTAAAAGAATAGTATTGTAAAAGAACTGTATATTGCACACAGCAAAAATTAAGCCGGACAGGGAAACTGTCCGGCGTTTTTGTATTCGTAAATATTCTTACAGTGCCAAAATCGACCTAAAATTATCTTTCAGCTTCGGATACAGCGCGTCAAATTCCGCATAAACTTTGTCATAGAACTCTGTCAGTTCCGGATCTGGCGTATAAACTTCCTCGCGCATCTTGATGATGCTGTCGCAGGCATTGACGACGCTCGGGTAAGCGCCACAGCCAACAGCGGCAAGGATGGCTGCCCCCAAAGCAGCGCTGTTTTCGGAGTTCATGTCAGGCAGGCAAACTGGAAGGCCATAGATATCAGCCATCAGCTGGCGCCAGAACGGGCTCTTGGAACCGCCGCCGCACATGCGTACATTTTCCGGTTCGATCCCAGTATTGCGGATACCAGTCAAAATATCGCGCAGAGCATAGGTAACGCCTTCCATGACGGCACGGGTCATATCTGCCTTGGTGTGGATGGCAGCCAGACCGACGAAGGAGCCACGGCAGGTAAGGTCAAAGTGCGGAGATTGTTCCCCGTTTAAGTACGGAAGATAGATCAGGCGGTTGGCACCGATATTGGAGGCGATGGCGTCCTTATTGATTTCTTCGTATTCCTCATCATCTGGATAGAAATTGTTTCTCCACCATTTTAGAGAAGCACCGGCGGAATTCACACTGCCCATGAAATGCCATGCGCCGGGAACCGGCATACAAAATGTATAGACAGATTTGTTCTGGTCGATAACCGGTTTTTCAGAAAATGCAAATACTGTCCCGGATGTACCGATGGTCGTCATAGCGCGGCCCGGGGCAACGATACCAGTGCCAACACCGGCAGCGGCATTATCGCTGGCACCGCCGACAACAGCAACCTTCGTTGTGATCCCTGCAGCTACAGCAACTTCTGGAAGAACGTAGCCGGTAATCTCCTGTGATTCATAAACCTTCCCCAGCATAGATTCATTCAAATCCATGGCAGCCATGATTTCATCCGACCAGCAGCGATTCGGTACATCGAGTATCTGCGTAGCAGAGGCATCGGAGACCTCTGTAGCATATTCCCCAGTGAGGCGGTAGCGCAGATAGTCCTTTGGAAGAAGAATGTGAGCTACCTGCGAATAGAGCTTCGGCTGGTTGTCCTTTACCCACTGAATCTTCGCCGCAGTAAGACCCGGTCTGGCCGGTGTGCAGGAATACTTCATGAAAAGGTCGTCGCCTACGATCTGGCGGACGTGTTCGCAGGACTCTGTCGTTCTGCCGTCATTCCAAAGGATGGCACGGCGAAGAGGCTGGCCGTTTTTGTCGAGCATGACAGCGCCCATCATCTGGCCGGACATGCCAAGACCTTTTACTTCTTCCTTTGGCACACCGCTTTTTTCCATGACGTCACGTATGGTCGATACGGCTGCCTGATACCAGTCTTCCGGGTCCTGCTCCGACCAACCGTTATGTGGTTGATAAAGTGGATATTCCAAAACGGACTGCGCGATTTCTTTTCCGTCCGCGTCAAATAATACCGTTTTAATACTTCCTGTTCCTAAATCTAATCCCAAATAATATTCCATATAATACCCCCGAATATATTCTATATAATATTTTTTGACTTCTGTTCTGTCGTTGATTTCTTTTTACAAATAGCCATTCAAAATATGGTTCTCTCAGTGATTGAATACATTTTGTCTAAATAGTAGTCCGAATTTTGACTTCCATGAATTTTGACTCCCATTAATAAAAATAAGTCTTACATTTCCTTCTCAAACTTCTTCCACGGGACGTTCAGCACGCCATGTTCATTGAGAAGTTTATTGACATGCATGAGTAGTGGAAAATCATCCAGGCTGACCTTGCCGGCTTTCGCCAGTGCCTTAACAGCGCGGGCGGTCCTTGTGGCGATCACGACTGCCTCCAGCGTCTGTCCTTTCAGCTGTTCTTCAGCCTCTTCAATCGTGTACCCTTTCCCCAGAAGCAGTCCGACGGTCCGGCTTCTTCCAGCTGCCACCGTTACATTCAAGTCACCAGCCGCATACATGATATTATCCACACCGCCGCCGACGATGCGGAGTAAGTCAAGCATTTCCTTCACGCTCTCCTGGAAGAGGGCCGCCTCCGAATTGTTGTGATTGATGCCATCGTCTCCAGCTTTTTCTGCCATGCCGATGGCCAAGGCCGTGCCGAGCGCATAGCCATTTTTCAAGGCCACAGCACACTCCAGTCCGACAACATCCTTCGTCAGGCTGATGACATAATAATCCGTGCCGAAAATATCACGGAGCCAGCGCAGTTTCTCCATGTCCGGACCACAGTAAGCGACGAAAGAAGGATCGTGGTCAGCCAGATCTCTGGCGGTGCAAGGGCCGCCGATGGCGTATAGTTCCAGCTTGCTGCCTTCTGGAAGCTTACTCTGCCAGTATTCTGGATAGGTCTGCATGGAGCCGTCCTCATAGTCGAGCATTCCTTTGGTGACAGAGATGAGAGGTACCTTCTCGTCAAGAATCGGCAGAATGTTATCCGCAAACCAGTCAACGCCGAAACTGGAAACACCGCAGACGACAACATCTGCTCCCTGCAGCGCTTCTTTCACTTCTGCGCATTTGTAGTAGTGAATGCCATCATGAAGCGTCCGTAAAAGATTGACATGATAATTGTCTTCCTGCAGACGGTCGATGATGGCGTCATCCAGTGGACTGCCGACCAGGCGTACCTCATGGCCGTTTTCAAAAAGTGGAAAGGTTAGGGCTGAGGCCATCTGGCCTGAGCCGATTAACGTTACAATACTCATTTTCCATTACCTCCTTATTTTGATGAGCCGGATGGCTGCATGTAAAATCATCCGGTAACATGTAGCAGCTTGAACCGCAAAGGTTGTTAAAAGTTGATAAAATCAGATTCACGCTGAAATGATTTATATCTATTTTACACAATATTAAGGGAATCGTCAACATATATTTGGGAAAATTCCCATAAATATAGGGAATAATTTCTTTATTTGCTGTTGTGGCAAAGTAGTAGATACAACCTTTATAGAAAAGACTTAATATATGTTTTTTCCTGATAAAAGAAAAAATCAAAAATCCTTACTAAGTGTACCGTCTTAATCATAATTTTAATTATATTTCTTCCATACGGACTTTTTTTGTAATTCTTCTGTTTTGGTCCGTACATTTCTCCTTTCTATACGGACGGATTTTGTGATTTTATTGTTTTGGTCCGTTCATAGGCTATCCTACTC
>JAJQDO010000120.1:0-6628 GCA_021202175.1 Clostridiales bacterium
CCATCCCACAGCGTTGCCTCAGCCGTTCCAGGAACCTGCCAGGGCGTAAGCACCGGGTATGACAGTTTTTTTGCCGCTGCACCCCTCGAGCAGAGTGATGACAGCAAGCAGACACCAGATAAAATAGATTCTTTTTTTCATATTGTAATCCCTTCCTCTTTTTTGAGTATAGCATGATTGAAAAGTCAAAAGGTCAGGAACGATGGTATGGGTGATATCCTGTTTTTGCCGCTTTCATCATATCTTTTATAAAGTATACCACAATTTCTGATACACGAACCATTTTTTTATATTATAAGAAAACTTCGTGACTAACTGCAAGGAAAAAGTTAGTTGCGTTTGTCGATATCTTATTGTATACTTTGTGAAGATGATATTGACGTTATTTATCAACGATAGATGAGTTCAGACGTCCGTATCAGGGGGAAATGTATTGTTTGCTTTTACTAAAAGGAGGATTCCAATGGAAATGATTTCTATTGAAAGAGAACTGAAAGAGAATTCCTATCCGGGGAGAGGAATTATTGTCGGCAGATCGGCAGACGGGACAAAAGCAGTGACCGCATATTTTATCATGGGGAGAAGCTCAAACAGCCGTAACCGTATTTTTGTGGAGGATGGAAAAGGCATCCGTACCCAGGCGTTCGATCCGTCCAAATTGGAAGATCCGAGTTTGATCATCTACGCGCCGGTCCGCGTTCTTGGCAACAAGACGATCGTGACAAACGGTGATCAGACAGATACGATTTATGAATGTATGGATAAACAGATGACATTTGAACAGGCACTGCGGACGAGAGAGTTTGAGCCCGACGCGCCGAATTATACCCCACGCATATCCGCGGTGATGCACATAGAGGATGGCGAATATAATTATGCCATGTCCATTTTAAAGAGCAACAATGGCAGTCCTGACAGCTGCAATCGGTATACATTTGCTTATAACAATTGCCCGGCGGGGGAGGGACATTTCCTCTCTACTTATATGCATGACGGTAATCCACTGCCAAGTTTCGAGGGAGAGCCGAAGCTGCTGGCAATACCTGACAATATGGACGCTTTTACGAACCTTCTCTGGGAGAGCCTGAACGAGGATAATAAGGTTTCGCTTTTTGTCCGTTATATTGATATCGCTACGGGGGCATATGAATCGAAGATTGTCAATAAAAATGGTAAGTAGAAATTTATAGTGAACGATAAAAATAATTTGTCGTTTACTATAAATAAAGGTCATAATGAACAATACACTAGAAAGGATACAGGAAAAATGAAAGAACTGGAATTAAAATATGGCTGTAATCCGAATCAGAAGCCATCTCGCATTTTTATGGAGAAAGGGGAGCTTCCGATTCAGGTATTGAACGGAAAACCGGGATACATTAATTTTTTGGATGCTTTTAATGGCTGGCAGCTGGTCAGCGAGTTGAAAAAGGCGACGGGACTTCCGGCGGCGACTTCTTTTAAGCATGTTTCTCCGGCAGGCGCGGCGGTAGGTCTGCCACTGTCCGACACGCTGGCGAAGATTTACTGGGTAGATGATCTGGGAGAGCTTTCTCCGCTGGCTTGCGCGTATGCGAGAGCGCGAGGCGCTGACCGCATGTCTTCTTATGGCGATTTCATTTCCCTGTCGGATGTCTGTGACGTTCCTACTGCTAATATGATCAAGCGGGAGGTTTCTGATGGCATCATCGCTCCGGGATATGAGCCGGAAGCATTGGAGATATTGAAGTCGAAAAAGAAAGGAAATTACAATGTTATCCAGATTGATCCGGATTATGTGCCGGACCCGATCGAGAGGAAGCAGGTATTTGGCATCACCTTTGAGCAGGGAAGAAATGAGCTCAATATTGATGATGCGTTTTTCGCGAATATCGTGACAGAGAATAAAGAACTGACGGATCAGGCGAAGATTGATCTGGCGATTTCCATGATCACGTTAAAATATACCCAGTCGAATTCCGTCTGCTATGTAAAAGACGGACAGGCCATTGGCATTGGCGCGGGGCAGCAGTCCAGGATTCATTGTACTCGCCTTGCAGGACAGAAGGCGGATAATTGGTGGCTTCGCCAGTCGCCGCAGGTGATGGGTCTGCAGTTTAAGGACGAGATTCGCCGCGCGGACCGGGATAACGCGATCGATGTCTATATGGGTGACGAGTATATGGATGTTCTGGCGGATGGCGTTTGGGAGAACACCTTTAAGGTAAAACCGGAGATATTTACCAGAGAGGCCAAAAGAGAGTGGCTGGATAAGCTTACAGACGTGGCTCTCGGCTCTGACGCCTTTTTCCCATTTGGTGATAATATTGAGAGAGCTCACAAGAGCGGCGCGAAATATGTGGCGCAGCCGGGTGGTTCCATCCGGGATGACAATGTGATTGATACCTGTAACAAATATGACATGGTGATGTCCTTCATAGGACTGCGCCTGTTCCATCACTAAGAAAATATCAAGGGCGCTGTCGGTATATGCCAACAGCACCCTTTCTATTGTCAGGACACGATTCTGTTCTCTATGGCGGAGTTTTTCGTTATCTGTGATCTATAAAGATATGGACTCCAGCTGTGAGAAGAAACCTGGATAAGACACATCCACGCAGTCGCTATCTGTGATGATGGTCTCGCCATCGGCATTCATCCCCGCGACAGCAAATGTCATGGCAATCCGATGATCCATGGCGCAGGCGATGGAGGCGCCATGCAGTATGGGGATGTCATGCTCATCACAACGACTGTTGATGAGAAATCCATCCTCTGTCGGGATGATATCAGCGCCCATGGCAGAGAGGTTCCTGCTGACGATCTCGATGCGGTCTGATTCCTTGACGTGAAGTTCGTGAGCGTCACGAATGATGGTTTTTCCCTCGGCGCAACAGGCCATTAACGCGATTACCGGCAGTTCATCGATCAGCGTCGGAATGATGGAACCTTCGATGACGGTACCATGCAGATCAGAGGATCGAACCATAAGGTCGGCTACCGGCTCGCCGCCTTCCTCTCGTACATTTTTCCTAGTGATGTCGGCGCCCATATCTTCGCAGACTTTCAGGATGCCGGACCGGGTCGGATTGATGCCGACGTTTTGAATATAGACCTCTGAATTCGGCGTGATGAGGGCGGCTGCTATGAAAAAGGCAGCGGAGGAGATATCTCCTGGCACCTCGATGTGTTGTCCCTGGAGCGATTCCGGCGGGGCGATGGTACTGGTGCATCCCTTAGAGCTTATATCCGCGCCAAAGGACCGCAGCATACGTTCAGTATGGTCTCGGGAAAGGGACGGTTCTGTGACGCTGGTCTTTCCGTTGGCATATAAACCGGCCAGAAGCACGCAGGACTTGACCTGAGCCGAAGCGACCGGTGATTGATAATGGATCGCGGTCAATGGCTTTCCGTGAATGACCAGGGGAGCGCACCCGTTGCCTTTCTCGCTTTTGATATCGGCGTTCATCATGGATAACGGTGTGATGATTCGTTTCATGGGACGGGAATTTAACGAGGCGTCACCGCTTAAAGTTGTTGTAAAATCCTGTCCGGCAAGGATGCCGGAGATCAGTCTTGTGGTGGTTCCACTGTTTCCCACATCCAGGGTTTCAGTGGGGGCTGTCAGACCATGCAGTCCCTTCCCGTGTACATAGATTGTATCTTCCTTTTCTTCTATCTGAATGCCCATTTTTCGAAAACAGTCGATGGTAGAGAGGCAATCAGCACCTTTTAAAAAGCCATGGATCGTAGTGACGCCGTCGGCCAGAGCGCCAAACATGACTGCACGGTGGCTGATGGATTTATCTCCGGGAACCGTAATCATCCCCTGTAAGCCGAAAGATCTGTATATTGTTTTCATGATTCGTATCTCCTCCTAAATGGTTGCAAACGTTTCTATAGATATGATGCAGGCTGCCATTCTTTTTTTATCTTATAGGAAACTTCGTTCCTATAAGATAAAAAACGCTCCGCTATGATGCGCACTCGCGCGATAGGAAGTGTGTCGCAAATGCGACCGCGCTCGGCGCGAGAATGCGCCAAGGCGCATTCTTTCTTATGCTGACAAGATGAGTGTTGTCTTCTGGTGGCACTTTCTGATGAAAAGAACAGTTGCTACTATTTCACTCTGAATCATATCGTTTTGGCAATGTCATCGTATGTGCACGGTGTAATTTTTTCCCTTCAGAACCCTGGCGGCTTTCTCACAGGATTCTTCATCATACAGAATAATCTCCAGGACGCCCTCTTCAAACTCCCGGTTATGGACGATGCCGATATTCTTGATGCTGATATTATTGAAAGCGAGCTGCGATGCCGCAGTGGCGATCGTACCCGGCTCATCGGGGATATCGATATACAGTTTATGCACTTTTTCGAAAAGCCCCACGGCATTGTTGGGGACAGAATCACGATATTCCCCTGCTGTTTCGAAATACTTGTTGATGTAATCGCCATCACCATCATCCAATTCCTGGATTACTTCCTGCAGATCCCGGATCATATCGGAAAGCAGGTTTTTTATATTGGAGGAATTATTCAGGCAGATCTGTTCCCACATGATCGGTGAAGAGGAGGCGATTCTGGTGATATCCTTAAATCCTCCTGCAGCAAGCTGCTTGAGCATGCCATTATCGGTGTCTGCGCGGCGAACCAGATGTACCAGTTCCGCTGCGATGATATGTGGCACATGGCTGATGGATGCCGTAATGTAATCGTGCTGTTCCGGTTTCAGCGTGACAGCCAGAGAGCCTAATCCCTGAACAAAGGAGGAAAACTTTGCTGTCAGCTGGAACATGGTATTGCTGCTGGGTGTCAAAAAGTAGTAGGCATTCTCTAAAAGCCGATCGGTAGAATATTCATATCCCGATTTTTCCAGGCCGACCATAGGATGGCCGCCGATAAACTGCGCTTCCAGCCCCAGATTTTTGACGGCTTCCTGGATAGGAGTTTTTACGCTGCCAACGTCTGTCAGCAGACACTGGCTGGGGACGATATCTTTTAGTATTTTCAGATAATCGATGTTGATGGATACGGGTGCGCATAAAAATATGATGTCACAGCGGGCGAACCGCATGTCAACATTATCAAAATAATCATTAAGGACGCCTTCTTCAAGCGCTGTCCTGCACGATTCCGTATTAATATCATATCCGTAGATTACGGCATCGGGATGAATCCGGCGGATCGTCTTTGCGATAGAGCCGCCGATGAGACCCAGTCCGATAAATCCGATGGAAAAATGCTCTGTACTCATGTTTTAACCTCCGATTATAACAGAGAGCGTTAAAATCTGACGATCTCTGTAGTACGCAATATATACGACCGCATGAAAATGGAAACAGGCGGCCGACCGACGAAAAGCGAACGAGTATTTTTCGTTCACTATATTAATGAATAGTAAATCTGTGTTCCATATTACATGGAAATTGAAGTCATGTCAAACGCTTTTTAGTGTTAAAGCAAAAAAAGGCAAAAGCAAAAAACAAAAAGGATGGCAGTAAAATGAAAAATCCAGTCAGAGACGAAGGCTGCTTGTCTGCGTGGATATGGTCTATACAGCATAAAAAGGAGAAAATAAGCGGCAAATATGTAAATAAACAAATAATGGAGGATGGATGGAGAGTGGAATTGGTGAAAATATATTAAATTCCTCTTGTAATATTGGTTATTATTTAGTAAAATAAACATGAATTGTCTGGATGCAGATGAAAGAGATACCCAGACATATTATAAATAACAACACGGGAGGAACTGATTATGAACGTATATGCAACCGAGAATATTAGAAACGTCGTATTAATGGGACATGGTGGCTGTGGAAAGACATCCCTGATCGAGTCCATGGCGTTTACGACCGGGATTATCAAACGGGTCAGAACGGTAGCGGAAGGTGGAACGGTAAGTGATTATGATAAGGAAGAGATCAAAAGGAAGTTCTCCATTCAGGCATCAGTGATTCCTCTGGAAGTGGACGGCGTCAAGGTGAATCTGTTAGATACGCCAGGTTTATTTGATTTTTCCGGTGAAGTTTATGAAGCACTCAGTGTTGCGGATGCAGCAGTTATCGTGATCAACGGTAAGTCCGGAGTGGAAGTGGGAACAAGAAGAAGTTTCGATTTCTGCGCGAAAAAGGGCATTCCGGTTATCGTATATATTTCCTGTGTGGAAGATGAGCATGTCAACGCTTCTGCTATTGTAGAAGAACTGAGAGATGCTTACGGCAACAAGATTGTGCCGTTTCATATGCCGATGAAAGAGGAACATGTGTTTAAGGGCTTCATTAATGCCGTGAAGATGCTGGAGTGCCGTCTGCAGCCGAATGGATCCTATGATGAAGTGGTTGTAGAAGATGGGGAGAATGATGAGCTGGACGAGTATCGTCAGCAGTTGCTTGAGGGTGTAGCTGAGACCAGTGAAGAGCTGATGGAGAAGTTCTTTGAGGAAGAGCCGTTTACAGAGGATGAGATCAAAGAAGCGATCATCACTTCTGTAGCGAACAGAGATCTGATTCCGGTAATCTGTGGCGCGCTCAATACAGATTATGGCGCGAATGTCCTTTTGAGAGATATGGTGAAGTATTTCTCAGCGCCGGGCAAGGTGAATGAACAGCTGACCGGAACCAAGGTTAAGACCGGAGAAGCGGTTA
>JAJQDO010000120.1:6638-8625 GCA_021202175.1 Clostridiales bacterium
TGATGAGTCGTCACCGGTCAGTTGTTATGAGTTCTAGAAGATGGCCGATCCTTTTGTTGGCCGGTTCTCTCTTGTGAAGGTAACAGACGGTATCCTCAAACCGGATACGGCCCTTTATAATGCGAACCGGGATACAGAGGAGCGTATCGGTAAGATTTATGTTCTGCGCGGAAAAGAGCAGCTGGAAGTGAGCACTCTTTATGCCGGTGATATCGGGGCCATCGCCAAACTTTCCGTGACGAAGACGGGAGATACCCTGTCACCGAAGGCGAATCCGATTATGTTTGATGCCATGGAGATGCCGGAACCATATACATTTATGCGCTACGAAGCGAAGACCAAGGGGGATGAGGATAAGATATCTTCTGCATTAAAGATGGTGATGGATGAGGATCTGACTTTGAAAGAGGTTAATGACAAGGCGAATCGCCAGATGCTTCTTTATGGATTGGGCGACCAGCATCTTGAAATCGTCAGGAGTAAGCTGTCTGATCGATATAAGGTTGAGGTGGATCTGGTGAAACCGAAGGTTGCTTTCAAGGAAACCATCCGCGGCAATGTCGAAGTGCGTGGCAAATATAAAAAACAGTCCGGCGGACATGGTCAGTATGGTGACGTATTGATGCAGTTTGAACCGTCAGGCGATCTGGAGAATCCATATGTATTTGAGGAGAAGATCTTCGGCGGTGCTGTTCCGAAGAACTATTTCCCGGCAGTGGAAAAAGGTATCGCCGAGAGTTGCCTGAAAGGACCTCTGGCAGGATATCCGGTTGTCGGCGTGAAGGCTACGCTGATCGATGGTTCCTATCATCCGGTAGATTCCTCCGAGATGGCCTTCAAGATGGCTGCCATCACCGCGTTCAAGAATGGCGTGATGGATGCGAAGCCGGTTCTTCTTGAGCCAATCGTCAATTTAAAAGTAGACGTCCTTGATTCCAATACAGGGGATGTTATGGGCGATCTGAATAAGCGCCGTGGTCGTATTCTTGGCATGAATCCTTTACCGGGCGGAAGACAGGAACTGGAAGCAGACATTCCTCTGGCAAGTCTGGTTGGATATTCTACCGATCTTCGTTCCATGACAGGTGGAAGCGGAGAGTTCTCCTATGAGTTCAGTCGTTATGAACAGATGCCTGCTGATGCACAGGAAAAGGTGTTAAAAGAAGCAGAAGCTGAGAAGGAGAATGAAAAATAAACATGATTAATAAAGCGATTGCATTTGCCACGAATGCCCATGCGGGCCAATATAGAAAAGGAACGGATTTGCCTTATATATTCCATTCCATGGAAGTGGGCGTTATCGTTTCGAGGATGACAGACGACGAGGAAGTGATAGCAGCTGCGGTTCTCCATGATACGGTGGAGGATTGTAAGGACGTATCGCTCGACCAGATCAGACAGGAGTTTGGTGACCGAGTGGCCCGTATTGTTGAGCTGGAAAGCGAAGATAAAAGTAAAAGCTGGAAGGAAAGGAAATCGTTCACGCTGGAATCTTTGAAAAAGGAGACGATGAGAGAGGCAAAACTGGTGGCTCTGGGAGACAAGCTGTCTAATATACGCAGTCTTTATGCCGATTACAATAAGGTCGGTGAAGATATCTGGCAGCGTTTTAACATGAAGGATAAACAGATGCAGGGCTGGTATTACAGAGGTTTGTGCGATTCTTTATCTGAGTTATCCGATATGGGTGAGTATAAAGAGTTTTGCGCTACGGTTTCCCGCGTGTTTCAAGATGTGATTGCTGAATAATACTCAAAATGTTTTTCTGGAGGATATTTCTCAATATCCTCCTTTTTTTTTGAATATTTATTAAAAATGAGGTTGCGCTATGAGAAATAATGTGATAGTATCTTTCGAGGACACACAAATGTATTTGTGTGGCGAACTTTTTAACGCAGTATCATACTTTTGTCGCTTATATCAGGGGATTATATCCCGTTTTCGACACTTTGAGATCAGAAAAGAGGCGAAATCCCTTGTAAATACT
>JAJQDO010000056.1 GCA_021202175.1 Clostridiales bacterium
TTTTTTCTTACGTTTACAATTAAAATCTTTCATATTTTCTTTCCTTTTCATGAAAAATATAGTATAATATTTTCATACAAACACCATACTCGTCATGCCAGGATGAATGGCGCCGTCTGCATCGTATTTTTTTGCACATAGCACTTTGCACATAGCACAAGAAAGAATGCGTCCTGGCGCATTCTCGCGCCGAGTGACCATTATATATATCACATCACGAATCACGACCCTTTCGTTTTGAAACTACTTTGAGGAAATAATTCCTGCGTGATACGTAATATCATGGTTCATTCATCCGAAACTGACAGAAGTGTACTGGTTCATTGCAAAGAGGAGGAATCTTATGGAAAGACGCAAAATAACTTTTCGCTCGAAAACCTGTAACTTAAATTTGTCCGTTTATCCAGGACATTATTCAACACGAAACTCTCATGTTAATTATTTTTTGGACATGACAACGATAAAAGTACGGCAGTCCAATGCGGAGGAAGCCGCTTCGGGACTGGTGCAGCTCTATAAGCATAATACGATCGTCGATACCATCGTTTGCCTGGACGGAACCGAGGTCATCGGCGCATTCCTCGCAGAGAAGCTGACGGAACAGGGGTTTTTCTCCTACAATCAGCATAAGTCGATTTACATTGTCACACCGGAGATTGACGCTGACGGACAGTTCTTCTTCCGCAAAAATATACAGCCGATGATACAGGACAGAAATGTCATTATCCTCATGGCTTCCATCACCACCGGCATCACCATCAACAAGAGTTGGGAATGCATCGAATTTTACGGCGGAAAGTTACAGGGGATTTCTTCCATATTCAGCGCGATCTCCGAATATGGCAATCTTCCGGTCAATTCGCTGTTCACGACAGCGGATATTCCGACCTATCATACTTATAAGAAGAGTGAATGCCCGTACTGCAAGAGCGGTCAGAAGCTGGACGCCCTTGTAAACGGCTTTGGATATTCGTTATTATAGGATCATCTAAAAGACCTGGGGTATCGGAAGATGGCCGAACGAGATATTCGTTATCAGAGCACAGACTGGAAAGTCATTTCCATTCTCGCATAACCATAAACAATAGCAAAAGGTCAGAAACTGAATGCATTCCTTTCGATTTCTGACCTTATATTATATTATGGTATGAATCTTATAGTATGAATCAAAACAACAATCAGATATTTAACAGATCACTGTACTCCTTCAACGCGCCGTCCGTATCATGCGCAAGGACACGTTTTGCAAGCAGCTTGCCAAGCTGTACGCCTTCCTGGTCGAAACTGTTTACATTCCACACAAATCCCTGGAACATCACCTTATTCTCAAAATGAGCTAGGAGCGCGCCAATAGATTCCGGCGTCACCTGATCGCCGATAATGATGCTGGATGGACGTCCGCCTTCAAAGTTCTTATTCCGATTCTCATCCTCTTTGCCGCAGGCGAAAGCTACGATCTGCGCGGCAACGTTCGCGCAAAGCTTCTGCTGGCTTGTACTTCCCTGAATATCCACATCCATACCAATCTGGCTGTTTCTGTAACCGATAAACTGGAGCGGCACAATATTGGTCCCCTGATGAAGAAGCTGATAGAAGGAATGCTGTCCGTTCGTTCCCGGTTCGCCAAAGATGACCGGACCTGTCACATAATTGAGACGCTCACCAAAACGGTTAACACACTTTCCATTCGACTCCATATCCAGCTGCTGCAGATGAGCCGGGAAGCGGCTTAATGCCTGGGAATACGGAAGAACTGCCGTACAGAGATACCCCTGTACATTACGCTCGTAAACGCCGATCAATGCATCCAGCATGGACGGGTTCTTGAGGATATCTTCGTTCTTCGCTGTCGCATCCTGCGCAGCCGCGCCATTTAAGATCCTTGCAAAAATCTCCGGACCAAAAGCCAGGGAAAGGATCGCGCCGCCAACTGCGGAACTGGACGAATAACGTCCGCCGATAAAATCATCCATAAAGAATGCTTCACGATAATCGCTGCTCTTAGCCAGTGGGGAGGTCTCGCTCGTTACGGCCAGCATATGGTCGGACGGGTTCAAACCGGCTTCTTTCAGCGCATTCCAGACGAAGGACTCGTTAGTCAGTGTCTCTAAGGTCGTTCCAGACTTGGAAACAACGATAAAGAGCGAGCGGGATACATCAATGGACTTAAGCACTGCCGCCGCGTCATCCGGGTCAACATTGCTGATGAACTTCGCTTCCATCTTCAAGGTGCCGTTCGTCTTCGCCCAGTTTTCAAGCGCCAGATAAATCGCGCGAGGGCCAAGGTCGCTGCCGCCGATACCGATCTGCACTGCTGTAGTAAAAGTCTCTCCTGCAGCATTTGTAATCTCGCCGGAATGAACCTTATCGGCAAATTCTTTTACTTTATTCTGCTGGGAAACATAAAATTCACGCTTATCAACGCCATCATAAATAACCGGGTCGCCCTGCTGTCCACGAGCCAGCTGATGAAGGACCAGACGTTTCTCTCCAGTGTTCATCATGGCGCCGTTGTAAAGTTCTTTGTACTTCTCGCTAAGCTGTGCTTCTTCAGCCAGCTTTGCAAGTGCCGCAAGAATCGTGTCATCCACTTCCTTTGCAGCATAATTATACACTAAGCCTTCTGCCATAGGCACGCTGTACTCCTTGACACGCTTCGCGCCGTTCTCGCCGGACATTACCTCGGCAACATTCACCCGACCCTTTAATGCCTGGAGTTCCTTGTAAGAAGTTAATGTGTCCAGATTGTTCCATGAAACCATTTTTCATTCCTCCTTATGATGTGATCTTGGTAACAGCATATTCTCTGTCACAAAATGTAATCCTGCCTCGGTTCTCCGTGGCAGGTATACACAGGTATATAGGTGTATATAGAATGACGGGAATCGCTTTCTTCCATGTATCCCCTGCAAGCGGCATCTGTCATCAACCAGGTAACTTGCCCCTGTTATCCTGTTGTTGATACAGCGCGCTCGCCCACGTTAAAGGTCAGCAACTCTCCGATATTCTCTCTGTAGGCTATGATGTCATTAGACTCCCTTGTATCATTTTATTACATTTTTGATATAAATTCCAGATATTTTCTGATAAATCAACTATTATATTCGTATATAAAATACTATTCATAATAACATATCGCCTGTTGATAGCAAAACCTTTCCTGTTCACGACGAACATCCGTCCATTTATATGCCCGCGATCATCTCCACGATCATACAGACGCCCAGAAAAAGCAGCGTAATCCCCGTGGCACGGTTCGTATTTTTTTCCTCCATCTTGTTAGCGAAATGCGCGGCAATCAGGGCCGCCACCAGGGTAAAAAGCGCGCATAACAGCAAAGCAGGAATATAGTCTCCGATATCACCAAAATAGAAATGAGAGCTGGCTCCCGTCAATGCCGTAAAGGTCATGACAAAAACACTGGTCCCGACAGCCACTTTCAGTTGATATCCCAGCACGAATGTCAGGATGAAAAGCATCATCAAACCACCGCCCACGCCCATAAATCCACAGTAAAAACCAATCCAGGCTCCGCTGATCACGGCCAGGATATTCTTTGTGAAATCGCTTCGTTTGAGAAGTTTCTCAGAAGTATGCTTTTCTGGTCTCAAAATGAAGTTAAGTCCCATACACACGGCTGCGATGATGGAAAACCAGCTCATCTCCGCATCCGGCATGTATTGAGAAAAATAGCTGCCCACTACTGTCATGATCAAAACCGCGACGACCATGAGAATCCCATTTTTCAAATCTATATTTTTATTCTTCTGATAAACATATGCCGACAGAGCAGAAGCCAGCACATCCGAAGCCAGACCAATCCCTACGGCTTCGTACCACGGGCATCCGAGAAACGCGATCAGCATGGGGGCGATCACCGTCGATGCTGACATTCCGGCAAAGCCGGTCCCTATCCCCGCGGCAGTCCCGGCAAACAAACACACTATTAAGGTTCTCATTTGTGTATACTCCTTATTGTTCTATTCCGGCTCACACTTTTCCGGTGGAACAATTCCAAATCGATCTCAGATCCCGTCCGGTTATCTTCTCCAGCTTACGTATATCCGCATCAAAATACTGCATCAGATACTCATAGGTTTTCGGCATCACTTTAGATTTATCCTTATCCACAATCATACACTTACTGCGCACCGATCTATAGTACTTCCGAAAGCGCACGAACACCTTTGGCGCCCAATGCGTCATGCTCAGCAGATCATGCATCGCATAATTACATCCCTTCACGACCATAAAATATTTTGACCGCAACGAGGAAACCGTTCTCTCATTCGTCTCGTTGGACTTTACGTTATAATCAATACCCGGCGCGTCATCTATGCCCAGAAAATCGTAAATATCCCGGCATGCTGCCTGCTGGTCCTTGATAAATTCCTCAAATATCACAAACTTCATATTCTCGATATCGAAATCCTGCAGATACTCTGAAATACACGCCGCGTAATTACTCTGGGACAAAACAAGATACGTCTGTCTCTTCTTCATCACCCTCTTACGCTTCCGCGGATCGTCCAAAACAGAATGAACATAATAGTCAAAGCCTTCGGTGTGTCCGAACTGTTCATCATATTCGACGTAACTCGCCGGCAAAAATCCCCGGGCAAGAAAATACTTGTATGCCGAATAACTGCGCGTAACCGGGTTACGCATCATAAAAATCATCTTGGCATCTTTGGGCATGTCCCGGTTTAACTTCCGCTCACAGCCATTAAACGTAAGCCCCGCATTGATCTCGCCCTTTAAGCGGGTATCTTCCGGATCGAGATGTCCAAAATAACGTTTTCTGTAAAAAAGTTTTCCCCCACCCAGGATATCGATAAAAGGTATCCTATAGTACATCGGTTCCTTCACATCCCTGCATAACGCGATCTGCGGATGCTGCTTCAGTATATCATAAAGAGTGGTAGTGCCGCACTTTTGAAATCCCATACAAACAAAATCAGGATATCCCATGTCTCTCTTTTTACCTCCAGTCGTGCGTTTGTAACCCACCAAAAGTTCCTAAGTATTATACTGCCTGTTATGGCACAGGCATTTCCCTGGATAAAAGTATAACACAATCTTAAAAAAATGATAACACAAATTCACAATATATCACATTTTTTTCGCATTTGTCGCATGTTACACCGTCACATTCAAAGAGGCGGCCACTTCTTCCATGGCCTCCTCCATAAATCCCTGTTTGGTTACTTCATCGATATCCGGCAGCTCTTCGATAGAAGAAACGCCAAAGCATCGCAGGAACTCTTCTGTAGTGCCAAACACGATAGGGCGTCCAAGAGTGTCCAGCCGGCCCAATTCTTTCACCAGTCCGTATTCTATTAATTTATTTACCGCGAAATCACACTTCACACCCCGAATCGACTCGATCTCCTGTCTCGTCACCGGCTGTTTGTAAGCGATGATTGACAGGGTTTCCAGCATGACGTCGGTGAGCGACCGCTTTTTCGGCTGACTGACAAGCTTACGCACGTAATCATAAGTTTCCATCTTCGTGCAGAGCTGCCAGGCGCCATCCAGCTCGATCAGACAGATGCCCCGATCTGAGGACGCATATTCTTTTTTCATCTCCTGCAGAATCTCATATAACTCCTCTTTCCTGACCTCCAGCGCGGTCGCCAGCTGCTCAAGGGAGACCGATTCTCCCATGGTGAAAAGAATCGCTTCCAGGATGCCTTTCATTACTGTATTTTCATCATTTTCATCTTTATTATTATAGTTACTTATATCATTCTCGTCCTCTTCCACATTTTCTTTTTTCTCAACTTTATTATCATTATCGTTATCTTTCATTTCGACTTCTTGTGTTCTTATCTTTTCCATCTCAGTGTCCTGCGTTTTTATCTTCTCCATCTCAGTATCTTGCGTTTTTATCTCTTCCGTCTCAGCATCCTGCGTTCTTATCTCTTCCATCATGCGTTCCCTTCTATTCCAGCGCATCCATATAAATCTCGTCAAAATTATTCTCCTGAGTCACAGCGACCTGGCCCATCTTCATCAGCTCCAATACCGCAAGAAATGTGACGATTACCATCTCCCGTGTCGGCTGGATATCCAGAAGCGTCCGGAAATTAATCCTCTTTAAGCCACGAATCTGCCGTCGGATATCCGTCATCCGATCCTCTACCTTATATTTCTCCTTCTCTATCTTTCCAAATCGGCTTCGCACGGGATCTTCCCGATCCTTCTTACGCCGCATGACCATCTGAAAAACCTGGTTCAACCGTTCCAATGTGACGTCACCCACGATCTCCTCCGGGCACACCGGTTCCTCATATTCTTTGATCTCCCCAGGGATGGATTCCGGTTTATAAAAGACCTTCTCCGCGTCAATCCGCCGGTCTTTCAGTTCCCCCGCGGCATATTTATACATTTTATATTCCATCAGGCGCTGCACCAGCTCTTCCCGCGGATCCTCCTCCTCATCATCCTTTTCTTCCTTCGGCAGAAGCATCCGCGATTTGATCTTTAACAGCGTGGATGCCATGACCAGAAACTCGCTCATGGATTCCGCGGAAAAACTCTGTCCCATCTCCCGCAGATACTCCATATACTGGTTGGTGATCTCCACGATCGGGATATCGTATATATTCACTTTATTTTTTTCAATAAGATGCAAAAGAAGGTCCAGAGGGCCTTCAAATGCATCAAGTTTTACATCTATTTTCATTTTTTAATCTATTTTTATCCATCTGACTTCTTCGATTTTTCCCGTTTTCTTTCACTCGCCCAGATTCTTTCGCTTTTTGTTGCTACAGCCTCTGCTGTTACCGCCGATTCATCCTCTTCTTCCGTTTTTGTCGGTTCCGGCAAAAATCTCACCTTATAGACGATGGCGCCCAGCGCCGGAATCGTAATGACAAACTTCCTCTTCCATGATTTGAAAGGCCGGATCTGTGCTGAGACATCCTCTCTGGAACCATTAAAATATCCATCGTATTCCTGTCGTTCGCCCGAGAGCACTTCATGAAGCACCGCATTCCTGTCATAGCCGAATTCATAGGCATTATACTGCTCATCGCTCATATTCAGCACAACAACGAAGTGGTCTCCTCTGGCCATCCTCTCATAAATATACACCCTTTCTTTCTCCGCTTCAATATCCAACCAGCGAAAACATGCGGAATTATATTCTCCATCGTAAAAGGCCGGCTCGGAAATATACAGATGCTGCAGCTCTTTGATATATTTCCGAAAGGCGTCATGCTTCGGATAATGGAGCAGGTCCCAGTCACATTCCTTTTCCTCGTCCCACTCCCGGAACTGCCCCAGCTCATTTCCCATAAAATTCAGCTTCTTTCCGGGTCTGGTGAACATATAGGTATAGAGGGTCTTCGCCTGCTGGAACTTCACATCGTACTCGCCCCACATTTTCTGCACGATCGTTGCCTTCCCGTGGACCACCTCGTCGTGGGATAATGGCAAAAGATAGTGCTCGTTGTAAAAGTACATCATGGAAAAGGAAAAGGTATGATAACGCGATCTCCTGTCCGCCGGATGCATTTTAAAATACGATAACGTATCATTCATCCATCCCATATCCCATTTATAATCAAATCCCAGTCCGTCATATTCTACCGGAGCCGTCACCTTGAGATAATTCGTGGAATCCTCGGCAATCAGCATAGCCGTCGGATGCCGCCTTTGCAGGCCTTGGTTCATGCCCTGGATGAACGCCACTGCCCCTTCATTCACACCCCGCGACGCATCTCCCGTCCAATATATGGCATTACTGATGGCGTCCATACGAATCCCGTCAAAATGGAAACGGGTCAGCCAGAAATCTGCCGCCGACTGGAGCATGCTGCGGACCTCGCCACGATAATAATTAAAATTACAAGTCCCCCACTCACTGTAGCCAGTATCCCCATCAGGATACTCATAGAGCGGCGTCCCGTCAAAATTACTCAGTGCATAGTCGTTCACCACAAAATGGACCGGCACAAAGTCCATGATCACGCCGATGCCCGCCTGATGGAAAATGTCCACCATCTCCATGAGATTAATCGCTGTCCCATACCGGGAAGTCGGACAGAAGAATCCGCTGACCTGATAGCCCCAGGAACAGTCTGCCGGATGTTCTGACAAGGGAAGAAACTCTACATGAGTATATCCCATTTCTTTCACATAGTCCACCATTTTTTTCGCCAGCTCCTGATACTGGTACCATCCATTCTCGTCGTCCTCGTTCCGCCGCCAGGAACCGGCATGCACCTCATAAATATTCAGCGGCTCATTATAATTCTTCGTCCGTTTCTTCATCCAGGCATCGTCATGAAAAGTGTAATCATTGATATCCACGATGTATGTCGCTGTCTTCGGCCGAAGCTCCGAGCCGAATCCGTAAGGATCAAAACGGTCGACCACTCTCCCGTCTTCCTGATAGATCCGATACTTATACATCATACCGGGACGGGCCTGTGCATTTACCGCCTCAAAGATACCGGACTGACCGGTCTGAACCATCACGTCCTCTTTACCATCCCAGTCATTGAACTCGCCGATGACCTCAATCTTCTCGGCATGGGGCGCATACACCCGAAACTGTACCCCAT
>JAJQDO010000036.1 GCA_021202175.1 Clostridiales bacterium
TATCCTTCATAGCTTTTCCTGTTCGGACTGTTTTTTTTTTTGTCTTATTTTTGTTCGTTTGTTTACTTTTCTGGTACGGTCTGTTTTTCCTTTTCTCATATTTTCGTCCGTATCTTTTTCTTTCCGGTACGGACTGTTTGCCTTTTCTCACATTCCTGTCCGTACTTTCTCTCTGGTACAGACTATTTTCTTAGTTCCGCCATTTTCGTCGATACGTTGGCTATCCCTTCCCTATCCTATAGATTATTATCAATAAAATGATTAGAACGACAAAAGCCTGTTTTTCCAAAAACTATATACTATATCTGGGATTAATAGCAAGCAACTGCATACAATATTTAGTGAATAGTTGTTCAAAACTGACCTTTTGTCGGGCAAATCATAAAATAAGTAAAGATGAACAAATATCTTGAAACTACAGGGTATCAGCGAAGTAGAAAGCACAGTCGCCACACACGTCATCATGTCATCGGGATATTTCAATCTTTAGTCTTTTATATTTAGTCTTTTATAGAAATATCATTTGTCACATCACTCAGCCATCGAAAAATCGTTCCATGTAAAATCGTCCCATGGAATATTCACCGGTTCCCCTTCGTTGATAATAGAATCCACATGCATGAGCAACGGAAAATCTTCCAAACGAACCACACTGCGCTCTGCCAGCTTACGCACGGCACGGGCAGTCCTGGTCGCGATAACGATGGATTCTAATGTAACCCCCTGTAATTCCTCCATCGCCTCGTCAAAGGTCAGTCCTCTTCCTAACAATGTTCCTATCTTGCGAGTCCTTCCGCCAAAAACGGTTACATACAAATCTCCTGCTCCGTGTACGATATTTTCCGGCTTTCCTCCAATCAACTCTAACAGTTTCGTCATCTCTTTCACGCTCTGTCCGAACAATGCTGCCTGAGAATTATAATGCTGTACACCGATTTTCCCTTCCATTTTCTCTGACATGCCAACAGCCAGCGTCACACCAAGGGCATAGGCATTCTTCATAGCTACAGCACATTCAACGCCAACAATATCCGTGGACAAACTGATATGATAGTAATCTGTCTGCAACAGCGATTTGATAAACTGCAACGTCTTCACATTTTTCCCACAAAAGGCCACATGACTGTTGTCATGATCCGCCAGTTCATAGCTGGTGCACGGACCACCGATGGCATTAAAATTAATACGCTTACCCTCCGGCTGTCTTCTCGCGAAAATCGTCGGATACGGTTCCAGCGTACCATCCTCTCTATCCATCATACCCTTGGTCACCGTCAACAGCGGAATCTCTTCAGGAATAATCGGAAGAATCTCATCGCAGAACCAGTCCAAGCCAAAGCTGCTGACACCACCTAAAATTAATTCTGCCCCCTCCAACGCTTCCTCCACTTCCTCAATCTGGTAATATTTGATACCATCGTGAAGCGTTCGTTTCAAAGTGATGTGATAATTATCCTCCCGCAATCTGTCAATGATCTCTCTGTCGAGTGGAGAGCCAACCAGCCTGACCTCATGTCCATTTTCAAAAGCCGGGAATGTAATTGCTGAATTCATCTGACCTGCACAAATAAATGTAATTACGCTCATGTTTTGTCTCCTTTTCTTAATTAAATATTTTCATGGTTTTAAAGTTGTTTAGTTTATAGTGAACGATAAATTATTTTTGTCATTCTCTATAATCATTCGATTATCCAAAATCAAGTTGCCATGCATTATCGTTGATTATTCAGATATCAAGTTATCCATACATTATCACTGATTATTCAGATATCAAGTTGCCATGCATTATCGTTGATTATTCAGATATCAAGTTGCCCATGCACTATCATTGTTATCCTCACTCACGTTCTGATATCCTTGTTATACTCCTGCAATGAGTGGTATGTCAAATTTCAAAAGCCTTATTTTTAAGCCTTATTTTACTGTTTTTTATTAATAATTTGTTTTGATTAATTATGTTTTTCGTACCATGTATGAAAAAATAAAGTTTTACCTAGATATTGTTTCATTTGTAATAACCAATTTTATACTCTTCTTCGAAACATGAATTTCCTACATTGATAACTTTGGCTGCAATGTCATTAATCACAAAATGCCTTTAGGACTAAACTAATCTAAAACTCACAGTACGTGAGAATCAACAACTGATCCTTTTAGATAGAAGTATATTTATATTGTAACTATATATTATTATAATATGATATATTATATTATTTTAAACAATATTCTTTAATATTTCTATCAATCATTTGTGTTTCCAATGGATATTTTGAAGTCTCGTATGTAATAATCAGATTTTTCCCCAAAAAAATTCCATTTTGTTGATAGGATTCAATCTTTCGCAGCGCACGCTCACAATATTCGTTATTATCCATCATTCCCAAATGTTCCCAAAATATTTCTTCTCGCTTACTTACATTTAAAACGGTAAAATCCGGATAAATAATTCCCAATCCACGAAGTGTAATGGGTGCCTCATATCGATAAGAAATGCCTTTTTTCAGTAATGTATCTGCTATTATCTTTTCTGATTTTGATCGAACCCTTTCGCCTCTGTCCGTATAAATCACTGCAGTACCATCTGCGAATGTTTTTCCTTCATAAATTACGCTATTCCATTTTTCAGCGTACTCTTTGTCAGTCATAATCCGTGATCTCACAATTTCTTTTCTAAATGGATTCAACTTTTCATACACCTGCTCCAACTCATGATTCTGGCAATACTCAAGCAAGCTTTGCACTCGCTTTAATCTTTCTTCTACAATTTTTAGTAATGCTTCATCGTAATCTCTCTGGGCAATAGCATATGCCAGCTTTTTATCACATTTTTTGATATATATACCGGATTCCACATTATCCGTAACAGATTTTAAATATGGAAACTCCGTTTCATTTATTTTACCTTCAAAATATTTTTTTGAATTTGTCTTATTATGTCTATAATAATACTGCACACTTTTCTTTTTATGTGAAATCCTTAATCTTCCCTCTGGAGCATCCTTCAAAGATTTTGTAATTGCCGTAATAAACCTATTTAAACTTTTCTCTTCTTGTAATAACTCTTCCGTTAAACGCTTCATTTTAATCTCCTTTCCCATTATTTAACAATTGATAATTATTTATTATTTATCTAACAAATTAAACTTAATTCAATAACCCCCTTTTAGGACTTGCTTGCGTACTACAAGTATCTTCGGAACAGACAGTTCCCTTGTTTCCGGCATTTTCGTCCGTACTTCTGCTTCCTGGGTACGGACAGTTTCTCAATCTCCGGCGTTTCCGTCCGTACTTCTGCTTCCCTGGTACGGACGCTTTCTTAATCTCCGGTATTTCCGTCCGTACTTCTGCTCCCTGGGTACGGACGCTTTCTTAGTTTTCGACATATTCGTCTGTACTTCTGTATCCTGAGCATGGTGTTCTCAATTTAATCTTGCACATTCTATTAATCAGATATATACTATTATTAATCAAATGTACAGAACGATTAATAATCAATTTATTAATCAAAATAAATCAATTTTCACGAGAATGTGCCAAAAACAAGGGACACAGGAGATTGCAAATGCTTACAAAAAGCTTGGTATAAATACTTTCATTTTGATATACATCACACATAATAGACGAATCATTTATCCCATATTGTATATTGAATATTAGCTTTAATCATCATTATATCATATGCAATAATGAATTTTAACTATCATTATATCATATTTGAATAATAACTATTTAAATTTTATATAAAATATCATAATATGGACGCATTGGCAATCCTCCAGTACATCAATTTTTAATTAGCCAGACCATTAGATTATGTAGAAACGACAATTTTAAATCATTTATAATGTCCAGTTAATTAGTAAACGATGTACTAATACATTAATTTTTAATTATCTAGACCATTTGATTAAGTAGAAACGGCAATGTTAAGCCATTTATAATGTCCAGTTAAATAGTGAACAATGTGCTAGAAAATGATTTGATAAAAAACAGATGAACCATAACCATCTGTCAAAGGATCTATTTACCTATCAGCGAAATGGCTCCCACCACTAAAGCTGGTGAATGCTGGTGAATAAAGAATTATGTCAAACAGAAGGGAAATCCGCCATGGGAAAAAGAAATAAAGTCACCACCAGAGATATCGCCGAACAACTGGGCATCTCCCAGTCTACCGTCTCCATGATCTTAAGTAACAAACCAAATGTTTCCTTCACCGAAGAGACAGTACAGAATGTACGGGAAACAGCAAAAAAAATGGGGTACAAAAAACCTGTCCCGAAGGAAACTTCCAAAGAAAAAGTCCTGGCTAACACGATTATAGTTTTGTGTCCTCTGGCGGCAAATGGATATTATTCCATGATGATTCATTCTATTACGGAACAGGCACGAGTCTATGGTTACACCGTGATGAGTGTTTCTACCTTTCGGGACGCGGCCATCGAAGAAACCTATCTTGACCTTTTGGCGAAATCACAGCTGGCTGGTATCATCTCTCTTTACCCGCCCTCAAAGATTCAGAAAATTAATACTCTGTCAAAACAGATTCCGATCGTTTCCGTTGGAGATAAACCTGCCTCCTGTCACTTCGATTCTGTAGAGCTGGACAGCAAAAAACCCGGTTATATGATCGGGGAATACCTGATATCTTTAGGGCATGCGCATATAACCTATATTTCCAGTCCGATCCGTGCAAAAGAAATCGGCCGCATTCATCGTCTTGAAGGTGTGCGAAACAGTTTTCGCGAAGCTGGTATCCCGGAAGAACAGTTGGATGTTCGTTATCAGAACCAGCCGACTTTTGACCGATATTCCAAAGAGAATGCGGAGTATAGCAACGGCTATGATCTGGCCTCCCAGGCATTGGAAGAACATACCCCTTCCACTGCTTTTATCGGCAATAATGATATCACAGCTTTTGGAATCATGGCTGCCATATACGACCACGGTTTCCGCATCCCGGCAGATTACTCTGTATGTGGATTTGACAATATTTCCTTCGCCTCCATGCCTCAGATATCCCTGACGACTATCGATCATGCTTCTATTCTGAAAGGGCGGGAAGCTGTTGACATCATCCATAAAAAAAATCAACAAAAAAGGAATCCGAACGAGCGAAGCTATATCATGCGCCTGGAATATGAACCCCAACTTATTGTTCGGAAAAGCACTGGGAAATGCCCAAAGGCAAGACAATGAAAACAGTTATAGTAAGCTGCACAAAATCGCATACTATATACTAATCAGATAAACATATACTATATATTTATCAACTATCTATTCCCACATATTGTTTTAATAGCTTCAATGCCAATTTCATTTGCGGACTCTGCCACTTGTTTTTATGATACAGATAAATGGAATGATAACGTTTATCATCTATCTCTGTTTTAATCGCTCTTAACGAACCATTTTTTAATTCTTCTATAATCGCATAACTGGGAACAATGGCAATACCAAGGTTATTCATAACACATTTTTTAACTGCTTCGATGCTCTGTACCTTCATAGGCGGGTTGAGAATAATATCCTTTTCTACCAGATATTTATTCAGTTCTGTCTGATAGTAGCCGTCCGGTTCATTACAAATTAAGCTAAACGGTTTATGCTGATGAGGTGTGACAAAATCGAGCAGTTTATCATCGGCAAACGGTGCGGCAATGAGCACAACACGGTATGTACCAAGCCTTTCATGAATCACTGTATCGGGATAATGGTCTTTTTCACAATTCACCCCGATATCTGCAGTTCCATCGAGGATAGACTGACTGATTTCTCCCGATTGCATCGAATTAATTACAAGTTGAACGTTGGGGGCTTCATGTAAAAACGCCCGAATAAACGGCTGCATCACATATATTAGAATGGAATCAGGAATGGATATCTTTAGCATACCTACTATTTCTGACAAATTTTTCCCATAATTATTAATCTGTTCGGCTCCTTGTAAAATCATATCAACATATGGCAGGATATCTTTTCCTGCTTGTGTAAGCTCCATTTTTCTTCCAATCTTTTCAAACAATTTCAAAGATAGTTCCTCCTCCAGCTGTCTCATTTGGAAGGTCACTGTAGACTGTGTATAATTCAATTTCTCAGCAGCTTTTTGGAAACTTCCCGCCTCCAGTATCGTTTTAAATGTAATAAGATTCTTCGTATTCATGTCCTGCTCCTTTAAACTCATTGTATCTATACGAATTCCAATATTGTTATCCTCACCATCGAATGTATCGTATCCTTTTATTCATACTCTTAAAACTGTCGAATCTACTAAATTCCACATTAATCGCCATGCCTTCGCCTTGCAACTAAAGGCACAAATAGAGATAAAAAGAATTGGCAAAATACTGCGCTGCCACCTCGATTATGTTCGCAGCGCATCATTCTTTAGGAGCTTTTGCTCTGTCTACACTCGGTACGCCAGAACAAAAAGAAAAATTCCTCGTCCCTCTGATGAAAGGCGAGAAACTGGGCGCATTTGGAGCAACAGAACCCGGCGCTGGAACCGATTTAGGTGGTCAGCGAACACGAGCAGAGGACAAGGGCGATTATTGGCTGCTTAACGGGTCAAAAATATTTATCACAAACGGTTATTACGCCGACATTTATTTTATCAGTGCTGTAACCGACCCCGAGCTAAAAAGCAGAGGGATATCCGCATTTATTGTAGAAAAGGGAACACCAGGATTTACATTTGGTAAAAAGGAAAATAAAATGGGCATCCGGGGTTCTGCCACTTATGAATTAATATTCCAGGATTGCAAAATCCCAAAGGAAAATCTACTGGGAGAACGTGGAAAAGGATTTAAGACAGCACTTACTACCCTCGATGGCGGGCGTATCAGTGTAGGTTCCCAAGCTGTAGGCATTGCACAGGGAGCTATAGACTGCTGCAAGAAATATGTCATGGAACACACGATCGGGGAACAGAGAATATCCCAATATCAGTACACGCAATTTCAACTTGCTGATATGCAGACCCGCGTTGACGCAGCGCGCCTGCTTGTTCAGCGTGCCGCGCAGGCTAAACAGGATGGGGAACCGTATTCACACTGTGCTTCTATGGCGAAATTATTTGCATCGGAAACTGCCATGGATGTCACAAAAAAATGCATTGACCTTGTCGGCATTGATGGTATTTCAAACGATTATCCTTTTGAACGATTTATGCGTGACGCAAAAATTACCGAAATATATGAGGGTACCAGCGAGGTACAACGCATGGTGATTTCATCGTGGATGGGAGTGAAATAAACGTATAGAATGTACAATACTTAATGTGTCCTGACCCATTTTTACACCAAACACAGTTATGCAAATAACATAATTCCAGGCACAAGAGTGTACATCTATGGTGAAACATTATTTTATATTTCCCTTTTATAAAATTTGATGTCCACCGTGTATCACCACGGGTGGACATCAAAACAATCATTTTGTCCTTTGTTACATTTATTTCACATTAATCACAAGTTTCTTTATTTTAATTAATTACAATGCTTTCCAGTCATTGCTATACCACCGCTTCAACCAACGTTTTACCGC
This sequence comes from Clostridiales bacterium, assembly GCA_021202175.1. Taxonomy (GTDB): domain Bacteria; phylum Bacillota; class Clostridia; order Lachnospirales; family Lachnospiraceae; genus Anaerobutyricum. The sequence goes on from JAJQDO010000036.1 coordinate 7,546, forward strand.
CAACGGAAATCTCCTCTACACCAATCTTTTTCTTTTTATTAAAGTTAAAGCTCAGCATATATCCTTTCTCTAAATGGAAATAATCCAGATAGTCAGAAAGCTGTTTTTCTCCGCGTTCATTATATGCATTCCCATGCCAGATTTTCAATTCACATACATACTGTTGCCCATGATAATCTATCACCAAATCCATCCTCTCCCTGTTTCTGGTTTCTGCCTCCACATAACAGTTACCTTCTCCGTTAATAATCGGTTTCAAGAACAACAGGAAATAACGTCTTCCATCTTCTTCCACAAAAGTCTCCCCGCTATCCCCATAGAGGAAATCAAAGGTATCCACAAATTTTTCCAGTATCCTTCTGACATTCAGATATCCATCAGTGACAAACTGATCCTTCATACGGGAACCTGTTTCAAAAATCTTGCTGTTTTGTTCTTTCTCCCTTAATAAAAATTTATTATACAAACGGGTTTCAAAAATCCGATTTGCAATCTGAACCAAAGAGTCTTTTACTTTCACAAACCCAAACATCATAGCATCCTTCATAATACGATCATCTGGATTATAGGGGATTCCCTGCCCCTGAAAGAGCAGTCGGGAAATCATCTCGTTCATTGCCGGAAAATCATACAGTTTATTCATCAGGGATTCAAATAACGGGTTTTTCTCTTCCAATATTATTTTCAATGCCGATAAAAATCCGTCTTTGGTTCAGGCATCACTCTTATCAGGATATGCATCACTTCCAGCAATTTCCTCGTCTATAGCCTGGCATAGTCTCGATACCAGATACGGATATCCCGATGTATAGTCATACAATAACTATGCCATCTCCTGAATATTCATTCCGGTATTATAATCCGCTTCATATTCTTCAATCATCCCGGCAATCTCTTTCGTAGAAAAATTCATATCCACATCAAATTTTGCCGCATAATCAAGGGGCTGTCGGGAAATGGACGGTTCCAGCCGGGGAAGGAGGTGACCCAGAGGA
>JAJQDO010000231.1 GCA_021202175.1 Clostridiales bacterium
GACGGAGTGACAAGCATAGGAAGTTATGCATTTAGTGATTGTAGCGGATTAATGGAGATAACAATTCTTGCCGGAATAACAAGTATAGATGAGTATGTATTTAGTGGCTGTAATAGACTGACGGAGCTCACAATTCCAGACGGAGTAACTAGTATAGGGAAGTATGCGTTTAATAAATGTAGTGAACTGGCGAAAATTACAATCCCAGATGGAGTGACAAGCATAGGAAGTTATGCGTTTTTTAACTGCACCGGACTGACGGAAATCGTAATTCCTACTGGAGTGACAAGCATAAGTGATTATGTGTTTTGTTACTGTAGTGCATTGACAGAAATCACAATTCCAGATGGAGTAACAAGTATAGGAACTCGTGCTTTTTATTACTGTAGCGGACTAACGAAGCTCATAATCCCGTTTGGAGTAACAAGTATAGAGAGTTATGCGTTTTATCACTGTAGCGAGCAGATGGAAGTTTACTATTCGGGTTCGGAAGATGATTGGACATCTATTGAAATTGGATCAAATAATACTTCTTTAACCAACGCCACCATCTATTATAACAGCATCGGACCGGATGATGTGGATGATGAAGACGACCCTTATAATCCAGATGAATCCGAAGAAATCCGTCAGGATTCGTTCTATATTGATTTGGATTATGTTGTTATTGGACAGGAAGACCGTTTAATTGATTTTTATTATAAGACTATCGACGAGGACGCGGATTACGACGAAGACTTAGATGCTATTGTATGGGAGAGCAGTAACACGGATATAGCAGAAGTTGAATATACTCATGGGAATTATTATTCAACTTCCAGTGGTGTAGCAGGGACGTTGGATATCACTGCTAAAAAACCCGGTCTCGTGACCATTACCGGGACTACCAGCGATGGAAGGATTGCTTCAAAGACTATTTCTGTCGAACCGGAAATGATAATGGAAAATTATCTATCTGCTACTATTGGTACGGAGCTGTCATGTTCTGTTTCCTTGGATGAATCAGATGCGGATTATCTGGAATGGTTCATGAATGAAATAACTTATAGTACGTCAGGAACAAAAATGCTTTTTGAGGGAAGCTATGAGGTTTCTGAAGATGGATGTACTGCAGTGTATACACTGGAAGTAACCAGCATATATGTGGACTATGGTCTGTCTGATACATCGACACTCATATTTACTTCTTATGGAGGACAAACCGTATCCGATAAAATGAGCGTATCGATCGGTGATGCTGCCAGTAATCTGGGATCTTCAGATGATGATCCGCTAAATGAAGAAATAGAAGCCTGGTATGAAGCTTATGAAAACTATGTAAAAGTTGTCAAAGAAACTCTGCAAAATTATATAAACAGCTCGGCTACGGCAAACAGGGAAACGTCTATTCTGAATGGCAAAAAAAAGATGATGGAATGGGATGATGATTCAAGCAATAAATATAAATATATCTCTTCTAGTGGAAACATTGATGAAGATATGAAAGATGCAGAATACGAAGCATTGTCGACCTATCTATATGATAATATCGTACAGGCTGCTGTGGAGCTTGAACTTAGCAGTATTACGGCAAAAGATAGCAATGCATCAAAGATAATCAGCAAATTGATGAAAGCATTATCCGCAGAATCAGAAACATATTATAACGATTCCATAACTGTGACTATTTCGGGAAATTTCTCTAGCACTGTTGGCTATGCGTCTATTACTTGTACAAAATTGTCTGATAGTTATATTACGGATAAGGCAGTATTCTGTTCCAGTCCTTCCGATTGTGAACAAGCCTTGGAGAATTATTTGGAAGAATTAGATGGACTGGAAGTCACGGCAATAGAGCAGGCGACCGTGGAACTTTGTAATTCTGTATGCAAAGTAGTTCTTGATAAAAGCTTAAAAGACATAACAGAAGAATTTTTAGTAAAAGAATTAAAAGACCATACAGAAGAACTTATGGAAATAGGGGTAGGTGATATGCTTACAATCCTAAATAATAGTTATAAATACAATACTTTTATTGGGAAAATTAAAGGCGTATTGACTGCTAATGAAGATCCGGAAAATATATACGAAGCAATGACTCTTATTACCTTCAAGGACGATGACATTTATGAACAGGCAGTTAAAAAAGCTTTAAAACTGCTCAACAAAGCTACCAATAAACTGAACAATGCTTTTTATGCAGAAATGAATGGAGAGGAATCCGACAGTGCTTTAGATCGATTGAAAGCCATATTCTCTTGTCCAGTTGACGTCTCGGTATACAGTTCTGATGGAACCCAGATTGGTTATGTGGGTGATGATGACATATGGTATACGGAAGACCTTATTGATATCGAAGTCAGGGGAGATGCCAAAATTATAACATCTTACACTGATGACATACTTTCGTTCACGTTGACTAGTACGGGTTATGGGACACTGGGTTACAGTTTTGAGGAATATGATGAAACAGGTTCTACTATTGGACGCTCAAACTTCTATGACATCTTTTTATATACTGGGCAAGTCCTTGAAGTGACCAGCACGGAAGGAAAAGCGGATGGCAGCGCAAGCAGTTATACTGTAACAACAGATGACCAGGTAATTGCTGCGGATGAATATATTTCGGCATCGGATAATGCCGTAATATATGTGGAATGCGATATTACTGGCGAAGACACTGTATACGGCATTGGGCAATATGTCCGTGGGGATGCAGCTGTTGTTTCAGCAACCTCCGCAACGGGTTACCGCTTTGTAGGCTGGTATCAAAACGAAACAATAGTAAGCACTTCGGAAGTATACGAATTTACAGCAAAGAGTGATACAGAACTGTCTGCAGTTTTTGCTGAGTATGCAGTCGATATTTCCAGCTGTACGATAACATTGTCTGCTGATTCTTATGTTTATGATGGCACGGAAAAGACTCCTGATGTATCAGTGGTTTACGATGACGAAGAACTGGTTGAAGGAACTGATTATGTGGTAACTTACGCTAATAACGCGGAAGCGGGCACTGCAACGGTTACCGTCACGGGCATTTGGGCATACGACGGTTCCGCCTCCAAAGACTTTACTATTACAAATAGTGGTGAGGGAGATATCCATGTCTATGGCGATCCTGTCTTTAACTGGGCGGAAGACTATTCAGCTTGCGAAGCAGTCTTTACCTGCTCAGATAATGATGATACACAGACAGTGGAATGCGATGTGACAAGCCAGACAACGAGTGCAGGCTGTACCGAGGATGGACAGACGGTCTATACAGCAGCATGTACATTCAATGGAGAAACTTACAGTGATCAGGTAACAGTTGAGACCCAGGCGACCGGCCATGAGTATCAGTATGCGGATAATGGCGATGGCAGCACTCATACCATAACATGTAAGAACTGTGACTACGAAGAGATTGCAACACATACCTTTGAAAACGGAGCCTGTACCCTTTGCGGAGCAGAGCAGACCGAAGAACATGTTCATGTTTATGGTGAGCCATCCTTTGACTGGTCAGAAGATATGGAGACATGTAAGGCTGTCTTTACCTGCACGGACAATGATAATACGCTGGAAGTTGACTGTACAGTAACGAAAAAGACAACGAAGGAAGCAACCTGCACAGAGGCAGGAGAGATTACTTGCACCGCGACCTGTACCTTCAATGGAAAGACCTATCAAGATGTACAGAAAAAGACGGTCAATGCCCTGGGCCACAAGACAGAAGTCCAGAACGCAAAGGAAGCGACCTGTACGGAGAAAGGATACACCGGCGATAAGGTCTGCACGGTTTGTGGAACGACGGTTGAAAAGGGAAAAGACATTGCAGCAAAAGGCCACAGTTATCAGTATACCGATAATAAAGATGGCAAGACACATACGGTAACCTGCAAGAATTGTGATTATTCAGCAACAGAAAATCACACTTACAAGAATGGCAAGTGCACAAAATGCGGCGCGGCCGAACCGGCAGCAGAGACAGAAACCATTTCCGTTCCAACAAGCCTCAAAGTCAAAAATGCAGCAAAAGGCATCAAGATCACCTGGAGCAGCGTGAAGGGAGCAGAAGGCTATTACATCTACCGCAGCGTGAACGGCGGTAAATTTACAAAGATTGCGGCGACAGACAATTGCAGCTATACGGACAAGACGGTTGTAAACGGAAAGTTCTACAGCTATAAGGTATATGCTTATAAAGGAGAGACGGTAAGCAAGGCATCCTCCGCTAAGAGCACCTTCTACCTTTCCGCATCCGGCACGTTCAAACTGTCCAATCTGAAGGGATATAAGCTGAACATCACGTGGAAAAAGAACGCAAAAGCGAACGGCTATCAGATCCAGTACGCGACCAAGAGTGACTTTACCAATGCGAAGACCGTCACGGTAACGAGCAAAAACCTGTCCAAATCGATATTGAAGCTGAAAGCCAACAAGAAATATTACGTCCGTATCCGAAGCTATAAGAAGTATGGGACGACGAAATATTATTCCGCATGGAGCAGTAAAGACACTGTAAAAATCAAAAAATAAGTGAGGAAACCCCGCCTCAATCCTCCATATAATCTATGGAATTTTATAAGAACTGCCATCCTCCGTTGCCCCTGCGTACATTATCTTTTGGGTATACATCCTGAAAAAAATTGATTTTACGGTTTACATAATAATGTTGTAAATCTATTTCAAGGTAATTATCAGGAGGTAAAAAAGATGAAGAATGTCTGTATGACCAAAAAAGAGTTTTGTGAAAAACTAGTTGATGCTGTCAGGGAAAGTTTTAAAGGATTTGAAGTGTCAATGGAGGCATTGGCCGGCAAAAGAGAGGAGACTGAGTTTGTCATGAATCTGCGGATGAGAGATTCGGGATTTGTGTTCTGTCTCCATCTCGAGGAGTACTACGAAGCATATTGTGATGATATCTCATTTTCTCACATCGAGGAGACGATAACCACGTCGATCGATACATCCACCATCCCGATCATTGTTGAAAACATTTCATCGATGGACCGATATGAAAGGATAAAGGAACGGACCTATATTAAGGTCTATGATCTGGATTCGAACCAAGAATATCTGAAGGATAAATACTACTCTGTCCACGGAAGCCTTGCTGCCATCTATTGCTACAAAGCCTTCCAGAACGAAGCAGCTACCTATGAGAGCATCATAACGCAGGGAATGATAGAGCAGTGGGGCCTTTCCACAGATATCATCCACCGGGATGCACTGGATAATATGGGCAGGGAGGCTGTACTCTATTCAGTGAGAGAAATCAGCGAGTGTGGAATGAATCATGCCAGGAATCTGCTTCGTCAGGAGGAAGAGGTTAGAAAAGGTTTCCTGCTCCTCACGAACCAGAATAATTTTGGCGGAGCAGCATTGATATTAAATGGGGCAATTATGAGGAAGGCAGCTGAAGTGATCGGCGGCGATTTTTATATCTTACCGTGCAGCATACATGAGGTGATCCTCTCGCCTGCTTATTCTTGCCTGCAAAGGGAAAAAATCATTGAACTCTTGGAAAATGTAAAAAAGAATCTTTCGCATGTAGATGACTGTCTGGGTGATATCCCGTTGTATTACCATGTGGATACCAGGATTGTTACGTTAATATGATGTAAGACAGAAAATATTGATGATAGTGAAAGCTAAATATAAAAAAGAAATGATTTCTTTTGCCCCATTTGTCAAAACTGCAAATGGGGTTTTAATTTTTTTGATGATTATAAGTGTAAAGATTAATGTTGGGCTGATGTTTGCTTTATTTTTAAAATTTAAGAAGTATGCATTTTCATATTAACTATAAGAGTGATTAACAAACATCTCTTTGGAAAGTATTAATTTTATTTAGTTACAATTATCTTTCAGAGAATGGTTAAATATTACAAATTAAATTTATGGCCATGGCTGATATGTGGAAAGGAGGAGTTCGCATGGTTGAATCAAAAAAATTTTGCACGAGACATGAATCTATCTCAAGAGAAAATATACCTAAAGGAAAAAATTTCATCATTGGGCTGGATGCAGGTAAATCCGGGATTAAAGTGTTTTATGAAAAAGGATTGCATTGTATTCCTTATTACTGTAAAAAATTAGACCCTTTATACATGGGACTTGCCAGAGAGAAGACGATTATTTATCGGGATAATTCTACTGAAGAGATGTATATGGTTGGACGTATAGCCCAGGAAATATTTTCAAAAATGGATGTTGAGAATAGGGATGATAAACTACTGTCTGGAAAAAGATATTATGATAAACAGTTTCTTGTATTGTGTCAGACAGCTATCGGACTTTCATTGCTTCAAAATAATGATGAGAGAGATTTTTATACAGACAAGTGTGAATTTAAAGTGTATGGGATCGGAAAAAGAGCGCATGGAGTATGCGCTTTTGCAAAAAGCTGATTTTTCTTTAAAAATTGGCAGAAGCGATCAATGGATGGACATCAATTATGAACTTGACAGGGATCATATTGATGTAATTCCTGGGGAAATGTCCGTTTTATATTCTACGATCACTCAGGAAGACGGAAGAGATGTACATATTAAATCAAAGTTATTGAGGGAAAATGTTCTTATCGGTGATTTTGGGTATTATACTAATGATTTCTGTAGGCTGTTGTTCGGAAATCCTGATCCGATTGTTTCCATGACTAATTTTTCAATGAAAGAAGTTTTCAGCCGTGTGATAAAGAAAATCAGCACTGAATATGGGGAAGATATCGGTATACAGGCATTGCAACAAAATCTCAAAACAGGAGTGGTGGTCTGTACTGATGAAGAGAATCTCAGGAGGGAAAAAAAGTATTTTGCAGATATCCTGGCAGATGCGAATGAATCTGTTTTTATGGAGGCAATGGACAATCTGAAAATTGCAGTGAACTATTTTCGCGGATATCGGTATTTTATCATTGCCGGAGGAACGGGAGAGGCCTGGTTTGATCAGATCAGTAAATATCTGTCTAAACTGAATGATTTATACGTTATCCCAAGCAATACATCGGATAAAACGATACCGCTTATGTATTCTGTGGCCCGGGGAAATTATTATTACCGATATATGAAAGATCAGCAGTAGTTTATATTTTTATGGGCTTAAATACAGAGATTCATAAATCAGTTCTGGATAAGGCGAATTGCATCTAAATCTAAATATATTGATGCTTTCAAGGAAACGCATGATGTGGAAAAAATTCCAAATCATGCGTTTTGAAATTATTTCTTTAAAGACTTCTTAAGTGAGTGCGGCATGTTTTTGTTTTATGCTGTATTCTGTATGATCCTTCTTATATTCCATTCCTGTTTTATGTTATCTTCGTTTTATGATTAACCATAGGTTCTCAGATAATCTTAATATACACCGCGAGAAGAACATCTTATGATTTCAATTTCTCATGGTCTATATTTGAGTATATAGATCTACGGAAAGATTTCTTTTTTATTTGTATATTGATAAAATTATATTTATAGAAAATATATAAATATGATATTCTTATTTAAAAATTTTAATTTGATTTTTTCATATTGTGTGAAGAAATGACTGGTAGTTTCATTGGTTTTAATGAAGAATAGGGGAAATATAATGTTTGAAAAAAATTCCGTAATAAGTTATACGGAATTTCGTTCTTACTAAGGGAGAAAAAAATTAGCTATCAGAAAAATAATTTTTTTGAAAATTTTTATCAATTAAAATCTGGTTGTTCACAGTATCGAATGCGATGATAATTGGCTGTTATTAGGGATGTGCAGTAAAGAGTTACAATAACTATAGCTGTTGCTATAATACCAATGATTACATTTTATTTTTCTTTTAAGAATTGTGAATAGTTTATTGTAGTGGGGTTCCTAGACCAGTTCATTTATAGACAATGTACCGGTGATATAGAAGCACTTTTATTTTGATTGATTGCTTACATGATTCTTATGTTCAAAACAATGTCCCTGAAAGATACAGCAGGTGGCACGATGAGGTTTGGAATATTCAAATTTATTTATGCATGTTTAGTATCTTTATAGATTATGGGTATATAATTAAGAATGTTTTAGTTTGTGTTAGCGCCAGGTGAAATCGGTTTGCTTTCTATATTGCTATTGGCCATCTGACAAGGAGTTGTAGCATCGTTTTATGTCTCTTTATTATTGATGTTATTTTAAAAGTATGCATGCGTTAGTTACTGCTGTAATTTTTTAAATGCTGTGTAGTTTGTATCGTTAGGGAGATTTTGATATAAGTCAGGTATAGGTGATCGGGAATATTTCATTTATAACAATATCTAAAATATATATATGTCAGATATAGTAAAGATATAATGTTAAAATTAAAGCAGATACACGTGCATTTTTTTAATAACATGTATATTTCTGCTGTAGGTGCAATGCAAAGGAGGAGATAATGTAATCAACTAATTCGGGAATATTACAGCTATAGTTAGTTGTGCAAAAGGGTATCATCAGGATCTTTATGGCAAGAGGATGCTTTGATAAGTAAAATTGAAATTATTTCTTTTCCTAACACAGTGGCTATTGACTTACTAAAAGTGATGTCTTTTACGCTGGATCTATAA
>JAJQDO010000155.1:0-7094 GCA_021202175.1 Clostridiales bacterium
TACGTACGTTTCTCCTTTCTGTACGGACGGATTCTTTGATTTTACTGTTTTGGTCCGTACATTTCTCCTTTCTGTACGGACGGATTCTTTGATTTTACTGTTTTGGTCTGTACGCTTCTCCCTTCTGTACGGACGGATTCTTTGATTTTGCTGTTTCATCTGTCCATGGGTTATCCTGCTCTCACATGAACTATCCACTACCCCATGAATAGTTACTGTTACTTGCTACTGTTCACTGGGTGCTTTCCTTAGTCCTACGACCAGAATATGTTGATTTTGGAAAATCAGATTATATTTTTATCTATTTCTTACATGCAAACTGCTGCTTTGATGGTTTTGGCAGTAAACGTTACTGATTCGCAGGGCAGAATTTCCGCCACAAGATGATGGCAGACATCGGTTTCGGCGTAAACCGTTAATGGTTCACAAAGCAGGTAAATTTTTCTGGGGGAAGGAGTAAAAAGAAAAACAGAAAGAGCCATCGTGAACTACCCATTATCTAAAGCCAATGGGCTTGTGACCACATTCTTTCAAATTATCAAGCAGTGGAAATCAGTCATAAAAGATTAGGAATACATCCTATGTTCTAAGAATCATCGAAATAATATAAAAAAATAATAATCCTTACGGACTGCATCGGCAATATCCTCAAATCAGTCCGTAAGACTTATGCCGTCAGATTCGCCATAAATAATTCAAGATAGATAGTTCACCATAAACATGAATAAAAACGAATCAAATTATAGTCCGGCGAGCTGTTTTCCAAGTGCCTTGCAATCTTCCAGTCCGTCGTCATCCGGCGTCTCATTGATAATCAGCCCTTCATCGTTCAATACCGTAGCGCCAGCATCTTTCATACGATCTTCCCAATCTCTCATCCACTGTCCGTCTCCCCAGCCATAAGAGCCGAAAAGGGCTATAGTTTTCCCACTCGCAAATGCCTCGACCTCAGTCACGAAAGGATCCATCTCATCTTCCTCGAGCACTTCCGCGCCCATAGCCGGACAGCCAAGAGCAAATGCATCGGCTGCTTTCAGGTCATCAAGCGATGCGTCTGCCACTGGAAGAACTGCCGCTTCTTTTCCTGCAGCTGTGATTCCTTCGCCGATTGCTTCCGCCATTGCCTCTGTATTCCCTGTCTGAGACCAGTAAACCACATATACTTTTGCCATGTTATTCATCCTCCTGCATATTGAATTATTTTTTGAATTTCGATACCGTTCGATATGGAACGAATCAGGCTCTCTCTTGCTAATTCGAACTTATGAAACAGATTCATTTTCGCTGTAGGATTGGCATAAACCTGCCAGTAACCGCTGCAGAGATAATTCCTGCCCTTGTTCTCGAGATAACCTAGCACATCTTCCGCTGGATACCCCAAAAGGAGCCCCAGCTCATGAGGAAAATCTCCCTCGTGCCTGATATAGGCCTGATAACGATTTTTGACAGCATATAATATCTCATAAAATCCTTTTCCGGTATAACCCATAGTATGAAGAAGATCTACCACTTCTTCCCGTACGAGGTATTCTTTCAACCATTGTTCATGATAAAGAAGCATAGTCGACTTTTTCTCCGTTCTGACCAGTTGGACACAGGATATTTTCGTCTCCGCCAAAATCTTCCGCGCATCCTCCACATTTTCATTGACAATAATCAGCAGATTCGAAACCTTAAGTCCTGCGATCATCGGCGCACATTGGAGGATCAGCTGCGTCTCCAGGGATTTTGCATCAAGTTTTTGCACGATCTCATATGTTGCTCTGTTCATAAGTCTCCTTTCCAGCATCTTTGTCCAGTATCTAATGTTAGATATATCTAACTATTGTTAAGTATATCTAATTACGGTTCGGTAGTCAATACTTGTTTTTGAGACTCTTTTTCAATAATAGTAGATTTTCAAAATACAGAAAACACCCTGCCGTTTCAAAATACAAACCCGGCAGGGTGTTCTTATTTTATTTATCAACATATTAAATCAAACTAAAAATATGATACTACAGATCTTTCCGCACTCTCGAAATCTTATTGTCATACCATCCTGATTGCGCATCAAAACGTCATCGCAGAAAAATCATCAAAACAACCAGTATCACCGGCTGATGGAGCAGATAGAGAAGGAGACTGTGCTGTCCCAGCCATCGTAATGGTTTTACTTTTCCCTTCTCTAATTTTGGAAACGCATCCAACTGTTTGAATCTGTCAACTTCCCGCAGGCAGCGAAACAGAAAATACCCTGTCAGATACAGAAATATCCATGGAATCACTGAAAAATAATCCGAAGAATAAAAATACGGTCCCTGAAATCCCCAAAAAGTGGTAAATAGATTTTGATAACATCCTTCCGGAATCTTAAGCAGCCGCCATTCTTCAAAACCCAGATATCCTCCATTTACATTTTTTGTGATAACAAATAAAATCAGGCTGGCAATCAGTCCGACAAGGGGCGGACAGCGTTTCAGCAACGGGGCAAGCAGATTCAAAAGAATCGCCGCTGTACCAAGGAAGGTCAATACCCCGAAGATCACCATGCTGTCCGGAGTAAATAGTATCGTCACGAAACTGACCAACGCACCAGCGCCAAAAACCTGCATGGCTCGTTTCCATTTTTTCCTCCCAAGGGACCAGCAAAAACCAGACAGCAGGATAAATGTACAGCATATGCTCTGCTGCCAGATATAACCGAGGTCAGACGTATACCAGGGTACACTGTATCCAAAAAGATACACGACGTCCCACATCCCATGATAGAGGACCATACTGATAAACACCAGACCCCTCAGTTCGTCCAACGTCTCATACCTTTGCATCATTTTTCCCTTCAATCTACTGTATATAGGAAAAGCCAGCTGCTGTTATCTTTGCCTTTTTTGCCTTTTCCTTTTTCTTTCCCTTATTATTTTCCTTTATTCTGGCCTTTTTCCTCTGTCTGAAATAATCCTGCCATATCGGCGGATAGAACAAAATCAACATGGGGAAGAGCTCCAGCCTCCCCGCCAGCATGTCGAAAATCAACACAAACTTAGACAGATTCGTCAGAAATCCATAATTCGCCGCGGGGCCTACCGCGTCTAATCCCGGTCCGATGTTGTTAAAAGTAGCCAGTACGGCAGTAAAATTCGTCGTAAACTCATTGCCCTCCATGGAAACCAGCAGCAGCGAGATGGCAAATAAAATCATGTAGGTAATAAAAAATACATTGGTCGACCGCACTACTTCATGTTCTACCGGTCTTTCATCAATCTTTATCTTTTTAATACTCTTTGGATGAAGATACGAGTTCAACTCTTTCTTCACTGTCTTAGCTAAAATGACAAACCTTGATACCTTGATTCCGCCGCCGGTGCTGCCGGCACATGCCCCACAGAACATCAGCAGAACCAAAATCGTTTTGCAGCTCTCCGGCCACAGATTAAAGTCTGCCGTGGAAAATCCGGTTGTGGTGATGATAGAACCAACCTGAAAAGCGGCATGCGTGAGAGCTTCTCCGAAGCGCATCGCCGTATTGCAGAGAGAGTAGGTAATAAAAGCGACCGCAGCCAAAATCAAGAGAAAATAGTATCGCACTTCTTCTACATCAATTGCTTTCCTAAATTTTCGATAAAGAACCAGATAATAGACATTAAAATTGACGCCAAACAATATCATAAATATCGTCGTCACCCAAATCTGATAGGTCGTATATCCGGCCATTCCATTATTTCTAACAGAAAATCCTCCCGTCCCGGCTGACGCAAAAGAGACGCACAAGGCATCAAAAATCGGCATCCGTCCGAGCACAAGCAACACAATCTGAGCGACAGTCAGACCCATATAAATCATGTAAAGAATCTGGGCCGTATATTTAATTTTGGGCACCAGCTTGCCCGCGGAGGGTCCCGGGCTCTCTGCACGCATCAGATTGATATTGGAACCGCCAGTCAGGGGAATGATCGCGAGCAAAAACACCAGCACGCCCATGCCGCCGATCCAGTGCGTGAAGCAGCGCCAGAAATTCATACAGTGCCCTATGGATTCCACATCACTTAATATACTGGCCCCGGTCGTGGTGAAACCAGAAACTGTCTCAAACAACGCATCCACATAGGACGGAATCCGTCCCGACAGATAAAAGGGCATCGCGCCAAATACACTCATCACGATCCAGCTTAAGGCCGTGGCGATACATCCTTCTTTTAAGTAAAATACATTACTCCTGGGTTTGAAATGTGTAATAAGCAGACCAAGCAGAAAAATTACGACGCCTACAATCAGAAACCACACGCCCACTCTTTCTCTATAAATCAATGACACAATCCAGGGCAAAAGCATCAGCATGCCCTCAATTCTCATGATATGACCCAAAATATAGCGAATAATCGAAGTGTTCATGACATCCTCCATAGTTTATGAAACCGGGCTTAAAATCACACGGTTTCCTGAATGATTAAAACAAAATATCGTGCAGATCATCAAATCCGATATGCGTCGTCACGACAAGAACCGTATCTCCCACCTGAATCGAATCCATACCGCTGGGGATAATGACGGTTCCCTTTCTATGTATACAGGCAACCAGAAGGTCTTTTTTCAGAGAAAGATCTTTCAGCGGAACATTGGTCATCTCTGATTCTTCTTTTACACGAAATTCTATCGCCTCTGCTTTCGAATCAAACATATGATGGATACTTTCCACGTTACTGTCCATAGAATTCTTCTTACCTCTGACATAAGCAATGATAGCCTCAGAAGTAAGGTATCTCGGATAAATAACACTTCCCAGATCAAGCCTGTTGATGACATCTTTGAAAGTAATACGGTTAATCTTCGTGATGACCTTCGCATTGGAAACATGTCTCACATAGAGAGTCAGCAAAATATTTTCTTCATCAATCCCAGTGAGGGCGACTACAGATTCCGCATAGGATATCCCCTCTTCCTCCAGCAGATCCTGATCTGTTCCATCCCCGTTGATAATCGTCGCTTTCGGAAGTAATATGCTCAATTCCTCACATCGACTCTTATCCTTTTCAATAATCTTTACGTCGATTCCCACATCGGTCAGCTGCTTTGCCAGATAATAAGTGGCCTTTCCTCCGCCGATAATAAGAGTATTGCTCACCTGAGCCGTTGCAAATCCCATCTGTCTTAAGAAAGGTTTCATCATCATCCGCGATGCAACTATAAATAATACATCACCCTGAAGAATGCGAAAATCACCATTAGGAATATAAACGCGCCCGTCTCGTTCCACTGCGCAGACCAGGACCTTTGACATGGAATTCCTTCCCATCTCAGCTACGGTGATCCCGTTTAACGCACTCTCTTCCGGGATGGAAAACTTGAGAAGTTCCACCTGTCCCCTGGCAAATGAATGTGCTTCCAGGGCTGACGGAAGGAATAATAACCTGGCAGCCTCGCTCGCAGACTCCATCTCCGGATTAATGATCATGGCAAGACCCAGCTTCTCTCTGAGATATCCGATCTCACGACTGTAGTCCGGCGTCCGCACTCTGGCTATGGCAGAACAATTACCTACCTGTTTTGCGATGGTACAACAAAGGAGATTTAATTCATCCGACTCTGTTACCGCTATAATCAGATCGGTCGTCTCGATTCCGGCATCCATCTGTACACTGTGGCTGGCACCATTCCCTACGAGGCCCATCACATCATATAACTCCGCAATCTCTTGTACTCTTTCGGAATCCTGATCAATAATCGTGATATCATGCCCTTCCCGGACCAGCTGTTCCACCAGCGTTTCGCCAACCTTGCCACATCCGACAATGATGATCTTCAGTCCCTTTTTCACAGGGCTCCTTTTTACAGGACTCTTTATTCCAAACATCTTACTGCCTCCCAAATATTATATTAAGATAACCCAAATATCCGCTCATGGGTACTACTATAATATAAAGGCGATGATGTTACTATGCATTCCCGCCTTCATATAAACTGCTAGCATTATACACTGAATTCCCGAAATGTACAACGTCAAAATACGACAAAATTTTTAAAATCGAATTGTTAAAGTTACTGTCATGATATAGCCAGCCAGCGAATGTCCGGCTGCCCCCAAATCCTGTCGATTATTTTACGCCAGATGAGAAAAAGTAAAATAGGAACGAAGTTTCTCATAAGAAAAAAAACTGCCGCTGCAATCTCCTGAACATTAATTGCAACGGCAGTTTCAACCTCATATCCATTGATTTCGTATATCATTCATCGGGCAAAGCTCTCATTACTTTTTATCCTTATCATCCTCCTATCTTTTATAACATCTGTCTATCACTATACGCTAATCAAATTCATAGCCAAATCACGCTTCCAGAGGATGTTAATCAAATCCATAGTAGAAATGTGCTTCCAGAAATATTAATCAAATTCATAGTTGAAATGTGCTTCCAGATAATCCTCCAGGGTATCTACGTAATTTTCTACATTGTACAGCTTATTTTTCACCTTCCGTGCATTGGTTCCGGTACGATGCTCCCAAGTATCATCAATCACATCAATCTTGTTATCGATCGCGTCAATCTTATTCTCCAGCTTCTTGTACTGCGCCCTGCGTTCTGCTGTAGTAGACGCCAGCTTGGTATTGTTAATCGTTGTTTTCAGGCTCTTAAGCTGAGCCTTGTAGTTTTTCAGCTTTTTGATCGCTTTCTTTGCCGCTTTGGAATAGGTCAGGGCTTTCTTTACCTTTACCTTGTAGGTCGCCTTGATGTTCGTGCCCTTAATTCTCACGGTGATAGTTGCTGTACCAACTTTTTTACCTATGATCCTGGTGTCGTCGCCATTTTTGACGAGAACTTTGGCTTCCGAAGGCTTGCTGCTCGTCCACACGATGTTGCTGTCTATTACCAGCTCGTCATCCGGATAAATCTCCTTGTCCAGTTCAATCGTCTCGCCAACTCTCACGGTCTTAGCACCTTCGATCACAATTTTCTTTACACTGGCTGCCTGTGCCGGCAATGCGATGCATACTGCCATCGCCGCGGTTGCTAATGCTGTCGCGATTCCTGCAAATAATTTCTTCCTTGTCATAATTCTTTCCTCCTTTATTTTGATTTTTCATTCATTTTTTGAATCATCTTTCTTATTTACTTTCTTAC
>JAJQDO010000155.1:7104-8463 GCA_021202175.1 Clostridiales bacterium
TGACTGCTATTTATTGATACCTCTTATTAAGATTCTTCCCCTTCTGGTCCATTTTTTTGATATCTTCCTGGTTCCTGCTGTTGTTGTTCACAATTATGCGAGAACAACATCTGTCTTTTTCGGGCGTCCGTTTTTTTGTTCAGTACTGTGTTTCTTTGTTTTAGTATAGTGTCATTATAAAAGGATAGAATCAATTTCAAATAAAGGAATCATAAACAATTTATAAATTCAGATATGAAATGATTGCGTATCAGGTTCGCCTTAAATTATTTCCTGCAAAAACGATATCCCGCTCCCCAAACGGTCTCGATCAGCTTTTGATTGCTTCCGTCTATGTCGATTTTTTCGCGAATGCGATTAATATGCACTGCTACAGTCGCTGTATCACCCAGAGCATCCATCCCCCAGATCCGGTCAAAGAGTGTGTCCTTGGAAAAAACAATATTAGGGTTGGAGGCCAAAAAATACAGCAGTTCAAATTCCTTGTTGGCAAGTTCTACTTCGTGATCGCCGACAAACACCTGCCGGGACAGCGGAAGAATCTTCAAGCTCCCCTCCTGAATGCTTCCTTCTTCAAAGGCTTCTTTTCCGCTTCTTTTCGCATCCTTCTTTTGGAGTCGCTCATGAATATTGATATGAGCTTTTACTCTGGCAACAAGTTCTCCAGGGCTGAACGGTTTCACAATATAATCATCCGCACCAAGCCCCAGCCCCCTGATCTTATCCAGGTCTTCCTTTTTGGCGGTCACCATAATAATCGCCACATCTTTTTGCTTTCGAATCTCGCGACAGATGGTGAACCCGTTCACGCCGGGAAGCATCACATCGAGAAGTATCAGATCATAGTCTTCTTCCATCGCGTGCTTCAAGCCATCCTGTCCGTCCTGGCATATTGTCACGTCGTAATTCTCCACTTCCAGGTAATCTCTCTCAATCTCCGCAATCAAAAGGTCATCTTCTACAATCAATATCTTTTTCATATCCAACCCTGCCTCTCCTTGTTATTGTTATCTTTTATCTGTAGCTTTCCATCATTCTTCCGGTTTTTCTCCCGCAACCGGAAGCTCTATTACGATTTTCAATCCGACATCGCTGGGTCCGGCTTCCGCCCAGATGGAACCTCCATGTCCCTTTATAATCTCCCGGACAATAGAAAGGCCCAATCCGCTGCCGTTACCCGGATTCTGCCTGGCTTTGTCGCCACGGAAAAAGGTGTCAAATATCTTGTCTCGCTCTTCCGCTGGTACACCCGGTCCATCATCCGCCATTTCCAGACGAACCGTTTTCTCCAGTTCATATAAAGCAACAGTCATAACGGTTTCTGGTTTGTCTCTGTATTTCACCGTATTATCAATGAGA
>JAJQDO010000106.1 GCA_021202175.1 Clostridiales bacterium
CTCAAACTTCCCTCCTCCCAGAGCAACCACGAGGAACTGCATGTTTTCATTCCTCTGATACAAACCGTAAGCAACCGCCGCAGCCGTCGGTTCGCTGATGATCCTCTCTACTTTAAAACCGGCCAGCTCTCCTGCCCTTTTTGTTGCTTTCCGTTTCATATCATTAAAATATGCGGGGACACTGATCACCGCCTCTGTCACTTCTTCTTTCAGAAAATACTCCGCATCCTCTTTCAGGGAACGAAGAACAAAAGAGGACAGCTCTTCTGCGGAAAAACTCCTTTTCCCCAGCTGAAACTCCTTTTTGCTTCCCATGCTCCTCTTAAACAGGCTGGCTCCCTGGTCAGGATGAACCGCCATCCGTTCCAGCGCTGTCTTTCCCACATAAATCTGATCATTTTCATCAATGCTGACAGCGGAAGGCGTCAATATTTCTCCCAGACGATTCGGTATGATTTTTGGTCCCTCGTCGGTATAGTATGCTGCTAAAGAATTTGTCGTTCCCAAATCTATTCCGATAATCACAGCCATTCCTCCCATTTTTCATTCGTTTCTTCTCGCGTTCTCACGCCTCATTCCCATGACATACAGCAGTATCTTATGACTTATTGTGTCAGCACTACTAAGATTACTATGATTAACTATCATTCAATTAAGTTTCCACTCAATAATTGTTCATATCATACATATTTTTCCAATATGTACATTGATAAGGCTGTTTCCACTCAACAATGGTTCATATACTCTTTTTTCATCTGCTCATAGGTAAAACGCTGTTCCATATCATCCGGCACTGCCTCCAGAATATTCCCGTACAGCCTTAACGCCTGTTCCTTTTCGCCTTCCATCCAGAGGATGAGTGCCTCACCGATTGTCTTTTCATAACAAAATGTCCTGGCACAGCCATCACAGCGCCAATGCTCAGTGGGCATTTCCCGTAAACACCGTCTGGCCTGCTCCAGATCGTTCAAAAAGAAAAGTACAAATCCTATCCGGAATTTTCGGCGTCCCCTCTCTCCGTAAAATTCTTCATACCTCCGAAGCGTTCCATCTTCGCCCCGGCAAAGGATCAGATATTGGCGAAATAATTCTTCCGCTTCTGCCCTTTTCCCTGACAATAGATAGCAGCGTCCCAACAGATACAGACTGTCTCGGCGGAAATCGACAAACGCAGTGTCCCCAACGATGTCCAGGGAACGCTGCTCGCATATCATGGCCCGAGGACAATCCTTCACGCCAAACAAATAGACTTCTCCGGCCAGCTGCTGACACATGGAATCTTTCTGGTATTTTTCTTCAAATTCCTTTCCGAAGGCTTCCACCATGAAATCATCCGCCTTCATCCCGTAGGTCCGCAGCAATTCCATCTCCAGGGACCTTGTACGTTCTGACAGGGCGATTCCTTCTTTATAAGCCGCGATCGCCTCGTCGAACTGCCCGTTCTGCCGATAGGCGTCTCCCAAAAACAGATACAGCTCTCTGCGGTTGGGGAACAGCTGCATTGCCTTCCGGTAACAGGAAAAGGCCTGCTCATATCTTCCCATCATACGATAACATTTCGCGAGATTCGTATAAGGCAAAAGCGTTTTCTCCTGCTCCGCGAAAGAAAGTGCCTTTTGGAAAAGAGGTTCGGCTTTTTCAGGCATATTCATAGACAGATAACAGTTCCCGGCGTCATTGTAGGCATACACACTTTCGGGATTGATCTCATAAGCCCGCTCAAAATAAGGGAGTGCCTGTTCATAATCGTCCATATCCAGATACAGAAGCCCCATTTCGATCAGATAATACTCATCCGGATACCTTTTCACCTGTTCCTGCATGTAAGGCAGGGCCTTCTGATAGAAGATACCATCCTCCTCCGTTCTCGCCATCCTTTCATAAATCTCCGCGATGGCATGACGAACTCTCGGATGATCTTCATGAACCGCCAGAACCTGTTTCATACAGTCAAGAGCAGCCCGATACTGACCGTTTAACTGATAACACCAACCCAGCCGATACAGGATGCCCTCGTCATCGGGCGCAAGCTTCCAGGCTTTCTCCATATATACAACAGCTGACGCGTAATCCTTTCTCTGCGCCAGCACTGTCGCATAGCTGTAGAGCTTCAGCGGATCCTCCTCATCGTCTTCAATGGAGGCTTCCAGCACCTCACAGGCTTCCTCCAGACGTCCCAGATCGGTGAGGATCAACCCCCGTCGATAATCGACCTCATTCCATTCATTTTTTTCGATGTCAGATTGGATATCCCATCCCCTCTGTTTTAAAGCATCTAAAATAGCCAGCGCTTCCTCCAGATCCTGTTCGCTTTTTGCCGTGACCGCGCGGTATCTGGCCGTAAGAATCTGCAACTCATCGCTCTCTATGTTATTCTCCTCTGTAATTTGAAAGATATCCTTCGCTTTATCATATTCTCCAAAGAGAAAATACATTTTTATCAATGTAGCATAGGGTTTCCCAAAATAAGGGTACATATACACGGCCTTCTGATAATCATCGACCACTTCCTGATACATCCCAAGATGCAGGCAGGCTTCCTGCCGCAGGAGCACGGCTGGATA
Source organism: Clostridiales bacterium (assembly GCA_021202175.1). GTDB lineage: Bacteria > Bacillota > Clostridia > Lachnospirales > Lachnospiraceae > Anaerobutyricum. The sequence goes on from JAJQDO010000106.1 coordinate 2,565, forward strand.
ATATCCCTGATTGCACGTCAGGATACGGTCACATACCTCAACAACCTTATCGTATTGATGCGCCTGCCGCCAGATATCCGCCATCGTATAATAATAACTGACAATCTGACTCTCATCTTTTTCTGTCTCAATCCCTTTTTTAAGGTACCACATAGCCTCAGAAAAGTCTTTCTCCCCTGACTGCAAAAGGATGGCCGCCTTCGCCGTGCCGATCGTATAATAAGCATAACCTAATCTCGCCAGCTTACGCTGTGTCTTCTTCGTCCCATCCGGATGCAGCGCCAGAATCGCCTCCAGCCAGGGCAAAAGATGCTCGAGCGCCTCTTTGTTTTTGTCAATCGTCAGGTAAACTCTGCCCTTCAGATTATGATAATCCAGATAATGCTCCTCGTCCGGTTCAAAAGAATCCAGGACTGCGATGGATTCCTCAAACTTCATATTCTGATAATAGCACCATCCAAGCTCCTGCAGCCCATCCTGATCGAGAGTGTGCTGCGCGTACCCAGGTTCCAGTTCCTCGATCAAAAACACGTTGGCGTCCATCAGATCCTTCATCAGCCGCTCGTCCTGCGGGCTTACTTCCAGCAGATCGAGAATACATTCTCTGGACTCCCTGTAGTAACCATCATGAAGAAGCTCCTCCGCCTTTCCCGTTTTTGCCCCCATAGAATCGGGATTCGTCTCCAGAAGGCGGTCATACATTCCCCTGACCTCGTCCCAGCGATCCTCCATCTGAAGAAACTGGGCGCAGCAACAGACGATTCTCTCTTCCCGGTCATATCGTCGGGCAAGGCGGATAAGAATCTCCGCAGCCTCTTCCTTTCTTTCGTGAAATAAAAGAATCCTCGCCTTTTCCAGTTCCCCATAAGGATGATATACATGAAACTGCCGCAAAGCTTCCAATTCCTGGTCAGCCTGTTTCAGCATGCCAAGGTCAGTATATTGACGCAATCTCTGATAAGCATCGATATAACCATCAAAATCCTCGGACGCCTCTCCTTCAAAAAGAGAATAGTCAAGCAGACCCGGATCACGTACCGTCTGCTGCAGATAATCCACATAATCCTCCGGAAACCATTCCATCAGTTCTTTCCGATTCCCGCTGATGCCAAAGACACTGTCAATCCGTTTCCAGATATCCGCCGGAAAATGGTAATGTTCCATGAGAAACGCCAGAAACTGTCTGCGTATCTCTTCCCCCGTCTCCAGATTCAGACAGACCGGATCATGGAACAAAGCCTCCCACTCCTCCGGATCCACTCTCCGAAAAAAAGAATGGTAGACTTCGTCACAGCGCTCAATAAACGCCTCTGTAACATCTTTGGGGCCGACAGATCTCATCTGCTTCGCGTACTGCCGCGCCTGTTCATAAGCACCTCGCAATCTCTGAAATCCTTCCGGATCATCTTCGGGGTTCACCCCATGCAATAGGGCACGATATGCTTTTTTGATGATATTCTCGTCCTTTGTCGGCGCGATGCCAAGCACATCGAAACAATCTTGTATCATAACTGTCCAAATACCTCTCCAATACTGTCATTGATCACCAGATCCGCATGGCTGTCTCTGGATGTGGAAGATTTATTGACCAAAATCAGATGACTCCCCCTGAAATAGTCGATCATCCCCGCTGCCGGGTAAACGACCAGGGACGTTCCTCCGATGATCATCACATCAGCATGAGAAATGGCATAAATCGCATCCGATACCGTCTGGTTGTCCAGTCCTTCTTCATACAAAACGACATCCGGCTTGATCAGGCCGCCACAGGCATCGCATCGCGGAACGCCGTCACTCTTCTTCACGTAAGCGGCGTCAAAAAACTTGCCACATTTCATGCAATAATTCCTGTGGATGCTCCCGTGCAGTTCCATCACTTTTTTGCTCCCGGCCATCTGATGAAGGCCATCAATATTCTGAGTGACGACGGCTTTACATTTTCCCTTTTTCTCCCACTGGGCCAGTTTCTCGTGGGCCTTGTTCGGTTTCGCGTCAAGGGCCATCATCTTATCCTTATAAAACTCGTAGAACTCTTCCGTTCTGCGCATAAAAAACGTGTGGCTGATGATAGTCTCCGGCGGATATTTGTATTTCAGGTTATACAACCCGTCAACACTACGGAAATCCGGAATGCCGCTTTCCGTAGATACCCCCGCGCCTCCGAAAAATACGAGATTATCCGTGTTATCAACGATCTCCTTCAACTTTTTGATCTTATCATTCATCGTCCTTCCCCTTTCTTTATATAAAAACACTATAGGAATTATCATTTCCTGTAAACAAGCTGTTCCGGCAATTTTTTTCAAAATGTATGGACACGCTCTGATTCATGTCAGATACAGATGATCAGCAGATTGACCAGACCCAGGATAAATCCGATCAAAGCGCCCAGATTCACCACAACACCCAGTTCTTTTTTCATAATCGACAAAATAAGTCCTTCCAATTCCGCCATATCCATGGCGTTGATCCGATCTTCCACGATAACTGATAAATGCAATGATTTTAATATGCGCGGCGTCTGTTCCACAACCACCTTCTCATACTGTTCTATCACAATCCCCGGCAGATCAAATTCATATTCATCAATCTCTTCAAACACGCTTCCTACGGTTTTGCCCTGCAGTTTTTCTGATTCATCCCAGACTGCCTGCTCAATCAACGGTTTCCCGTGTCCTTCTATATACTCATTAATCTTTTCTTCCACCTGCTGCGCGATGGCATCCAATAAGGATCCGACAAACATCATCCCAAACATGGACTCTGCCAGTTTTTCTTTCGCCACCTCCAGCACCTTTTCCGAAACCGTCTTCCCCAGATTAACCTCCACAAGTTTTTCAAAGATAACCTCTGTGACTTTTTCTTCCGCAGACTGTATAAAATCTTCCACAGCCTCCTCCGGGAGCAGGGAAACCGCAGCATCCCGCAAGATTTCCTCCGATGTTTTCCCCTTTTCTAACCATCCGGCAACAAAGGCTCTTATCTGTTCTTTCTTGTCATCCGACAGCAGCTCCTTTTCCAGGACATCCTCTGTCAACAGCTGTTCCTCGACAGCCCTTCCTATGGCTCTGGCCAGACGCCCCTGGCCTCTTGGAATCACTCCCGGTGTAAAGGGCAGCCGTCTTCCGAAAAGCCGTTTCTCCTCATGAGGGCGAAACAACATTTTTACCGCAATCCAGTTGGTCGCATATCCGATCACGGCGCCCACCAGGGGAATCGCGATCCATTTCCAGTACATCATCATCTATTCCTCCATGTATTCTAATGTTTCACCCAGAACTGTTCCAGAACCTTCCCATAATTGCGAAGATTCACCTCATAAAAGCTGTCCCATTCCTCCGGCAGGAGAACCTGATTCTCCCGAAGCAGGAATCGGTCGTCCAGCAAAAGGACGATGCCCACATCCTCGGCCGTCCGGATCACGCGCCCCGCCGCCTGCAAAATCTTATTCATGCCAGGGTATCGGTAAGCATAATCATACCCCTTTTTCCCCTGTCTGTCAAAATATGTCCGAATCATTTCCCGCTCTTTACAAACCTGGGGCAGACCAGTCCCGACGATCAAAGCACCAATCAGCCTCGTTCCTGTCAGGTCGATTCCTTCGGAAAAAATACTGCCCAAAACACAAAATCCTACCAATGATTTCTCTTTATGCTCTTCGAATTTCTCCAGAAACGTTTCCCGCTCTCCCTCTGTCATGGACGGCTCCTGAGCGATCAGTTCCGCGACCAGGGATAACGTACTGTCCCTGGCCAGAGAATATACCAGGGAAAGCATCTCATAGGAAGGAAAAAAAATGATGTAGTTCCCTTTTTTTACCGACACGGTCTCCTCCAGATACCGGACCATACGCCGATACTGCATCTCTCCTCTCTGACTGTAACGGCTGGTCACATCGTCCGCGATGGCCAGCAATTTCCTTTGCCGGTCAAAGGGCGAAGAGATAGAGAAGGCATCGATGGAACTGTCGCCTCCCAGAAGCTGTTTATAATAAGGAATGGGAAGAAGCGTTGCGGAAAAAAAGACGACGGACCGACACCGCTTCAGGTACTGTTCCAGCCGTGAAGAGGGATCCACGCAAAAAAGATGTACCGTCAGATGTCCACCGCTTCCTTCCCCATAAATGTTGTAACCGGCTTCCATGGTATCAAGAATCATAAAAAAATGCGAGACCTGGAAATAAAATTCCACGATCTCCTCCCGTTTTTCCTCATCAGGATGATCCTTCATATAATCCTCCAAGGAGCCAAGAAGCCAGAACAGCGGATAATACAGGTCATCCACCTTTTCCTCAATCTCATCCAGATTTTTACCAAGCCGCAATAAAACACTGTTGCAGGATTGCAGTCTTTTTACGATTCCTTTATTTTTATCCCGAAAAATCTTTTTCATTTTCAAAAAATCATCCTTCCGGATAGACGCACTGTACATTTCCCGCGCACGGTCCGGAAGATTATGTGCCTCGTCAACCAATAATACATTTCCCGTTTTATCGCCAAAGAGACTTTTGCGATTCACATGGGGATCGAACACATAATTATAATCACAGATCATAAAGTCCGCCCATGCGGCCGCCTCAAAAGAAAGTTCATAAGGACACACCCGATATCTCTGTGCATATTCCAGAATGTCTTCCCGCTTCATGTTTTCATGTTCCGTCAACAAAGCGTACAGCGCCTCATTAATCCTGTCAAAATGTCCGTTTGCCTTCTCGCAAGCAGAAGGATTGCAATCCATCACTTCATTTGTACAGATTTTCTCCTTCGCGGTGATTGACACTGCCCTTAACCGCAGTCCCTGTTCACGCAAAAGCTTGATCGTCTGCTCCGCCACCGTCCGCGTGACTGTCTTTGCTGTCAGATAGAATACCTTTTCTGTCTTCTCTTCCCCCAGAATCTTTAAAGCTGGATAAATGGCAGAAATCGTCTTACCCACTCCGGTAGGCGCCTGCAAAAAAATACTCTTCTCCGCCGAAAGGCTGTGATAAACCATTGCTGTGAGCTTCTTTTGTCCCGGACGATAAGAAAATGGGAAATGCAAATGCGCGATACTGTTATTTCTCTGTTTTCTGGCCTGTACATAATTTTCGGCCCACGTCTTATACTGATCGATCAAATCCAGGAACCAACTCTCCAGCTCTTCCATCGTATAACGCTGTGTGATATATTTTAATTGTTCCGTTTCGATATTACAATAAGTGATTCGTACCAGGATGTCCTGCAATCCCTTCGGACTGCCATACATATAAGCATAGCATTTCGCCTGGGCAAGATGAAGCGGCTCTGCCTCCTCCATCTGATCCACGTCATGGTAGACTCCCTTGATTTCATCAATCAGTGCTATCTTCCTGTCTTCGTAATCTATCATGTCAATACCATCGGCCCGGCCTTCCAGCACCAGCTCAAAAGATTCCTGCTGCCAGCTCATTTTCAGGGATACCTCACTGCGATAGCTTGCTTTCTGTGCTTTCTGTATCTTTCTGTGAAGACGACTGCCTTCCTGCATCGCTTCCGGATCCAAAACCAGAGAACTACCTGTCGTGATATCCCCGTTGCGCAGGAAAAACTCCACTAATTTTCTCACTGACGTCCTCACGGTATTCTTCTGATAAGTCAGCATGCTTCTTCCTCCCTTACTTCGCAGGGCCTGTACATCCTGCACATAAAATTATGGATGATAATTTGGGGATTTGCGCGGGCAGTGACAAGTGTCCACGTATATGTGTATAATAACATATTTGTCGCTTTTTCACATCCAAATATGAAAACAACTTTAATCATTTTAAATGTAATAAATTATCCTTCTTACAAAAATTATATATATTTCATAAGAAAATATCGCAAAAAATTGTCTGTATTTTTGGCGATTTTCTCCGATATTTTTC
>JAJQDO010000137.1:0-1024 GCA_021202175.1 Clostridiales bacterium
GGTTCGCCACATAGATATTTAAAAACCGCTCCTTCTTGCTGCCACACAAGAGGATTCTGCAATATCCGTCAAAATAATGTAAAATCGCGTAGATCATAGACTTCCCTTTCTTCTCATTGATTGTAATAGCAAACAGATTAAGGACTTTTTCGTATTCTTAAAAAATTAATAGCAATGTGATCATAGTTTTTCTATTTTACCCATAAATATCATTTCGTATGGGATATAACCCACATTAATATCTAAAAATGAATCGACCGGATCCGTCCGGTAATGCGCATGTCAATATCCGTAAAATATGCGATCAACAGCTTTTCTCCCTCAATAACCATCTGACATTTGTCGCAATGCAGCACGATTTTCTCTTCGCTGTAATCTCCGAGAGAACCATAGTTTTCAATGTTCAACTCTCTGGTTCCGTTCATGGTACAGACGAAAGAACGATGGGATTCTATCAGGGATGGTTTCACCTGCTTTCTGTCTTTTCCCTGCTTTTTATTTCTTCCAAACATAAATTCCCGCTCCCATTCGTTTCCCCATTTTTTTCGTTTCCCTTCCTGTTATGTCAAGCTCTTTTCGTACAATGCTTATACATCAATCATTCATCAGGTCCATCGTAAGGGGGATTCTTCTAAATTTTTATGTCATAAGGAAGAAAAACAGAACTTCAGAACCAAATCCCTCTTGCCAGTTTTTTGTGGATAGACTATTATAAAAAATGATTATAATTTATCCACAAAACAACGAAAAGGAGAAAAATCATGAAAAAACCAAGTTGGATCGACGAATTTAAGACATTTATCATGAGAGGAAATGTACTGGATATGGCTGTCGGCGTAGTCATTGGCTCCGCTTTCACCGCGATTGTTACATCTATCGTAGAGAATCTGTTAACCCCGATCATCGCCCTGATCATGGGCAGCACGGATTTTTCCGCCATCAAGGTCGGACCTTTCGGCGTCGGCGCTGTCATCAATGCCATCATCACCTTCCTGATCACCGCATTTGTCGTATTCTGGATCGT
>JAJQDO010000137.1:1034-8420 GCA_021202175.1 Clostridiales bacterium
TATGGAGTAGTCGGCAGCGTGAGTTGTGTATATGAGACAGAATATATAGAGTATACAAAGAATAAAGGAGAGCGACGATTGGCGATGTTGTCGCTCCTTTTTTGTTATAAATATTTAGGTTGAAAAACGCATTCCATGCCACTTTTAGACAGTTCTTTGAGAATAATTGTTACATAATAATCTTTTTCTACGACGGTAACTGGAAGTTTTAATTCTGTTGATGTAGAATATATTGCTTCTTTATAGAATAACGGAGAGCAATCAATTACTCTCCGTTATTCTTCCAAATGATATTTATCCCGAATAATTAATCCGATATCTCTATGTCTTTTTTCGCGCCTTCCGGTGTGTCATCAACATCTTCCCTTTCCTTCCTGCTGTGATAGGCTACCCCTTTGCGAACCAGTTTACAGATGATATCATAAATGATCGCAAACACCGGAACACCGATGATCATGCCGAGAAAACCATATAATCCTCCAAAAAACAGGATGGAAAATAATACCCAAAAGCTGGACAGACCGGTGACATCTCCCAAAATCTTCGGTCCGAGAATGTTACCATCAAACTGTTGTAAGATGATAACAAATACCAGGAAAATGACGGATTTCACCGGATTCACCATCAAAATCAGCAAGAAGGATGGAATCATTCCGATATATGGTCCGAAAAACGGAATGATGTTGGTCACCCCTACGATGACGCTGACCAGTACAGGGTATGGAAGCCGCAAAATTAACATCCCTATAAAACAAATCACGCCGATAATCAGGGCATCAATCAGTCGACCATTAATAAAACCACCGAATACTTTATCCGCATATCGAAACTCATTTAAGATAATGTTCGACCATTTTTTGCCAAAGATACTGTAATTCAAAGTCTTGGCCTGTTCCGCAAATTTTTTTCGGCTTAACAGAATATAAATGGCGGCGACAATCCCGATCAGCAGGTTCTTAAAAACGACAACTATATTTTGAACACCAGTAGAGACACCCCCAATCAGTGTCTCAATATTCGGCATTACGACAGCAGTAACCCAGTTACGAAGCGTAGAAGAAAAGCTATCCGAGAGTTCTGTTATGTAGTTGCTTAATGTTACATTGTCCCCAGCAAACTGTAGCAGGAAATTTGAAATATCCTCTATGCTGTCAGGAATCAACTTGATGACGGATGCGATGCTGTCCAGCAGTGCCGGCAACACCATCGCCAGCAAAATAGCGATGACAAGCAATGCCAAAAGCAACGTAATCACAACACTAAGACCAGGAACCAGCTTGTCGTGACTTTTGCCACGTTTTTGAAAGAACTTTCCAAGTTCTCTCTCGATGAAATTACAGCTCGGCTTGAGGATATGGGCGATAACACCGCCAACGATAAATGGCATCAGAGCATTCATGACTGTATTCAATACTGTTCTGATTCCGCTCATCCGAAATAAGATAAAAAACAGCAGGATGCTCAGGGCTATCGCCCCAAAAAGCGCCAACATGAGATACAGATAATCACTTTTAATCTTTTTCATATTGCTACCCTTTCCACGGTTGTTAATAATGATGTCATAATAATTCCTTTATGCTATGATTTAAGAGACAAAAGTGTGATATTACAGATCTCCAAAGTCATAAATGCGAATGGAAACATACGATTTATGACCTTTTGTCCCCTTGTAACATGCTATGAAAAAAACATATATAATCATCGCATTTATTATAACAGTCGTTCCTGTTGAATGCAATCATGGAATATTTTTTAGATTTACTATAATTTCCATAACAGGATTGCTGTTCTCACATCTTTTTGTTAAATATGATAAAAGGGCAAACTTTAAAGTTTGCCCCTTTTTGGCTTTTTATGTTATTTTATGCTCTTAAAATCCTAATGTCAATGTGTTAAGATTTTAAGGTTTATATCGACCTATATGAATGAGATTATGAAAGAGCTTTATCCAATCGGTATCAATGCCTTGTTAAACATAAATGACATGCGGACCTTACCATTCGTCAGGGGATAAATCTCGAAATTATCCGCCTTTCGTATGATGTACTGAAACCTCTTCATATCAAAGACAAAAAGAGTATCAAACTCCGCATTTAGGGAAGCTCCACAAAATGCAGGAAGAAATTGAATCTTCGAACGTTCCCGATCTGATTCTTTCAGGATCTGATCTAAAGCAGCCTTGGCAGATCTCATTTCCTGATATCTGACAGAATTAATCACCGTCGTCTTTGGTGCATTTTTCCAGAGGAAATCAGACACCGACGTCAACATCCTGACGTCTTCTGTTTCCAACTCTGTTGTTGACAGCCGTGTATCCTCTGGTTCCAGTTCTGCAGTCAAAAACCGTCTGGCGTTGGATTCCGATTCTTCCATTAAAACACAGCTATCGTCAAGATCCACTCCTGGCGTGAACTGCCGCCATTCTTTATTCTCTATATTATTCTCCATGTGATTCCTCCAACTCATTCTTGTCAGATTATATCACATTTTGAACATAAGAAGTAAGAGAGAGAAAAAATGACGGTTTACATAACATATTTTGCTAAAGAGTCGCCTTAATCTTATTCCAGCAGATCAAGTTTTAAATGCGACCTGCAGATTGGGGTAATTTTCCGTATTGTAATATAATATCTTCCAGGCTGACGCCTTCCTGTCTCATGCGAAGCAGGCGCTGAGAAGGATTCTCCCGGACTTCCACCCGTTCAAACAGAGAATCCAGGAAGATTTCTTCGCCAAATCCTCTTTCACATAGACCTTCTCTGGCCAACAAAAGGATACGCCTTGTCAGCGCATAGACCTCATCTTCATCTACAAATCCCGGCAGGTTTTTTTTCACGAATAATTTCCGCAGTTCGCCCCGGTTGTATCCATGATGAAAAATGACATGATCATTTTCCAATAAAGCGTTCAGCTCATAAAGCTTCTGTTTTAACCCCACGTGAAAGGCGGCTACCGTCATGCAATCACTGACCGGCTGACAACAGACGCTTCGAAACTCGACAGTTCCGCGAAAAGTCAGGTCCTCGAACTTAAAGGTGCGCAAATACTCTATATCTTCGATTCACGGGACGATCTCAATCGTATGGTATTTACCGTCCTGATAATATTCCCCTTGAACCGAAGGCATTTTGAAATAATCCATGATACAGACCGGAGGAAAATTAACATATTTCTCTCCCCGCTCCACACAGTAAATGCTTGTCGTCTCAATGTAAGCCATCAGATCCTCAATGGTGTCCAAATGGCACTCAATCATTCCCACATTATGCGGATTGATCCCATGGGTACTGTTCTCCCAGAACATATCGCGACAGCAGAGCAGGTCCTCTTGTTCGTCCAACAACATGGAATTACCAAAAAGCAATGCCTTGATCGGTTCCAGCCTGGAAAATGCATTCAATGTCGTCAATACATCTTCATAGGTCACGTCTAACTGCACCTGGGAAGCACTGGAAAATGTTCCGTAAGCAGGATACGGATGAAAATACATCGGAATCTGATAGTTTTTATAGGAAGCCAGGTGGTGAAACAGCATCCGATAACGACCGTTCTCAATCGGAATATTGTGATTATATTTTCGATAGGGGTTCACGCCCATTCCGGTCAGTGTATAATGATAATTTCCGAACTGTTCCTGGAGATACGTGTAATAACGACAAAATCTATCGTAGATCTCATGAAGTTCCTTTCCACGCCCCAGAGAAAGTTCCAGATTGTTGTAGGAACAATCATAGGACAGAATGTCTCCTGTCTCCTCGTCGGCCGCGGAATAGATGTTGCCCTCATCATCTTTGCCAGCCACCCGAAAGCCGAAATGATTGATAAACTTCTCTGTCACTTCGTGAACAAACGTAAAATCAACCGCTTCTTTATCCAGATTCACAATCGGCAGCTCGATTTCAATTCCGATGTATTGCTCCTTTTTCTTCTTCGTTGGTTCAATGTATTTTTGATATAAATGCTCTCGCACCTCGCCTGCATAGATCATAATTTATCCCCCCAGTTCTATCTCGACTGACGATGTTCTGTCTTTCTACTTATTTATCAGTCGTAATTATTTACCTACTATATAAATAGGTATTAATGGTATTGTAATATCTGTGGCGGATTTTGTCAATACATTCGTTGTGTAAAGTTTCATCAGGAAAATATCTACATTCATCCTTCCAAATATGTTTGACGTCATTCCTTTTTAAGGATATAATTTTATCTATTACGGAAAGGGGTGATATTATGATAGACAACGAACTATTACTGGCGATGTCAGACATGATGGATAAAAAGTTAAAACCGTTAGAAGACAAAACGAAAAATATAGAGTCGTTACTCGAAAATGATATACTGCCTCGATTACAGAATACCGAAGCTTGCTACACATCAACATATCGTCGATATTCAAACAGTACCACTCAGATAGATGCGATGCAGTCAGATATAGATATCACAACAAAATTGGTTGCAAAACACAGTGAGATATTACAAAACGTTTTATAAATATCCATAATGATACATAATGAAAGAGAGGGCTGTCAGAAGACGGTCCTCTCTTTCGTCTTTTGATTATTGAACTTATATGCCACGTGTTTTTCATTTAAAAACAATTTAAGACTGACCCTCCTGCAAAGCCTTATTTTTCTCTTCCTCCCGCTCTTTTTCACCATGTTCTTCCTGTTTTATTTCCCAGTGGATTAAAAAAGTCAATGCTACCCTGAGGGCGATGATTCCCGCAACGATAGCAATCTCCGACCATTCCTTCACAACAACCGTTCGCAGAATCTCACTTCCCAGCTTGAACTGCAGACCCATGGCAAACCCTTCACCGAGATAAATCTTCATATCTTTTTCGCGTTTGAGCCACTTAATGAATCCTACCATTCCGGTCCAAATCACGATGCCGACGCCGATCAGTTCCAAAATAATAATGGACAGACTGACCAGGTTATCCAAAATCAACTCCAAAATATGTTCTAAATTACTTATAACCTCGATAACGGTATCCTCCTATCTCTTTATTTAGTGTTCTCGGAAACAAATTCTAGTGTAAGTTCGCGAGAATACTTCTGTTTTGCTCCGCCTGTGGGTTCTCTTTTATACAGCTATGATATCACAAACGTCTTGTCTGCGTCTATAAAATGTCGAAAAATCGTAAATTTGCCTTCACGGGTTACCCTATGGGGTGTTTACTTAACTATGAGGTAGGAGGATTCCTGGGAATGAAAAGCTTCAAAAGCGAATAGTTACAGATTTTTCTTATTGTCCCAAAAAGTAACACTCCCACAATCCTGACCAAAATTTCTACAAATCAAAAAAAATGGTTAATGCCATTCAAAAAATCTATCTTTATAATGGAAAAAGGAACATATTAGAGACATTTTCTGCGGAAAATGCAATAGAATGAAATACTAAAGCAAGGCCCGTCTAATTATGACAGTCATGGATATATACAAAGAGAGAAAGAAATCATTGTAGCGACTCGCAGGCGATGATTATACCATACAGATTGCTGTGAACAGATACAATGAAGTATTTTACAGTCATTTGCATGAAACCAGGATTGCAATATATCGGTGGGATATAAAGGAGGATAAAATGGGTAAATCATTCAAAGAATCATTACAGACATTTGCCTTAAATCAGGTCTATAAATACTTAGAGGGAAATCCAGAGGAAAATATTCCCAAGATTATGACATGGGTGGATCGTTTGTGTCCTGAGGATTATTATAAAAAAGCACGTGCTCTGATTCACAAAGAAATCGATGAAAAAAGCAACTGGTATCAGCTGATATTGAAGCTCTATGATCTTGATCCACAGGTAAGGAAGGCAATTTTTCAGAACTTTCTGATCAATGCCACATTGAAAGGAAGTGTAACGCAGAAGGAAGTCGCTGCCAGAGAAGGATGCAATGTTCCGTGGGCGATGCTGGTCGATCCGACTTCTGCCTGCAATCTGCATTGCACAGGATGTTGGGCCGCTGAATACGGCAATAAACTGAATTTGTCAATCAATGATCTGGATTCTATCATCAATCAGGGAAATGATCTCGGCGTTTATATGTATCTTTATACGGGCGGGGAGCCGTTGGTGCGCAAACGGGATCTGATGAAAATCTGTGAGATGCACTCTGATTGTGAATTCGGTTCCTTTACGAACGGCACGCTGATTGATGAAGATTTCTGCCAGGAACTGTTGCGTGTCAGGAATTTCGTTCCCATCATCTCCCTGGAAGGATTCGAGGAAGCGAATGACTCTCGTAGAGGTGCGGGCGTTTATCAGAAAGTAAACCATGCGATGGAACTGTTGAAAGAACATCATTTGCCATTTGGCATATCCATCTGTTATACGAGCGCAAATTACGATGTCGTCTCCAGTGAGGAATTCATCGATTATCTGATTGATTGCGGCGCGCTTTTCGTCTGGTTTTTCCACTACATGCCGGTAGGTGCCGATGCTGTCCCGGCCTTACTGACAACACCGGAGCAGCGGGTTACTGTTTGCAAGCGGATACGTGAATACCGTAAAACAAAAGCCATCTTCAGTATCGATTTCCAAAATGATGCACCTTTTGTCGGTGGTTGTATTGCCGGTGGGCGTTATTATTTTCATATCAACGCCAAGGGAGACATTGAACCTTGTGCGTTTGTTCATTATTCGGACTCGAACATACATAAAGATACGCTCCTGCAAGCACTCAAGAATCCGCTGTTCATGGCCTATCATGATAACCAGCCGTTCAATGAAAATCTGTATCGCCCCTGCCCGATGCTGGAGAATCCATCCAAGCTTCGGATGATGGTAAAGGAAAGCGGTGCTATCAGCACAGATTATCAAAATCCGGAAAGCACTGAGCAGCTTTGCAGCAAAACAGAACCTTATGCACAGAACTGGAAACCGACGGCTGATAAGCTCTGGGAAGAAGAACTGGAAAAGAAGGCGGCTAACAAATAATAAACAACAAACCGCCATCCGTTATATCGTACGGATGGCGGTTTATGTACTTGTATGAATCTTTTTCATCTTGATGAATTGATAGATTCGAAACTAAACAATCGAATACGCTGTGACTAAGAAATCACTTGTAGCTGCTAAAACAGGTGTATTAATCAGTGTCACGACCCACGCAACTACAAGGATAAAAAAGAGAAAGTATAATAATTTTTCCATCGTGCATTTCCTTTCTTTTCTCAATGTTTGTCTATACTTTATAAGACCCCTTAAAACAAAAAAAGGTACAAAGAACATGAATCTTTTCAGTTCTTTCTTAAAATCTTTCTTAAAATCTTATATTTATCACATAAATTCTACTTGAATCAAAACGTTTTTCATTCTATAGTGTTATGGTGAATGGAAAAAATAGTTTGTCATTTGCTATAAAAATAATTTGTC
>JAJQDO010000037.1:0-7333 GCA_021202175.1 Clostridiales bacterium
CCAGTTCATTTAACTTTTTATCATAATGAAGACGACACATATTCTCATAAAGCGCCGTCATTTTCTCCCGTACATTATATTTCCGGTCTTTTAATACGCGCACGCACGCTTCCGTCTCCCCGAGAAAACGGCGGCGCATATCCTCCAGCATCTCCGCTTTTTCCTCGCTGATCTGACTCATTCTCCTGACAAAATGTTCCTTCCACATGCCGTAACCACGGACGCCCACCCAGATTAAATAATTTACCATGACTTCTGTCTCCTCATCGGTAAAATCAGACATGCCGTATTTCAGATAGCGGAACACACTTTCATAGGAATAATCCATGACGGCCAAATGGAGAAGCGCCCGCAGTGTCTCCACGCCAGAATGATAGGAAACACGCTGTTTGCTGTCCACAAAAAGAGGAATCTGCAGAATATCCGCCTTTCTGCGAAAGGCCGACGCATATTCCTCCACATTTCCTGTCAACACAGCAACATCCCGGTAGCGATAGCCCTCAGTCCTGACCAGCTGCTCTATCTTGTGAACCACATAATCCACTTCCATATCCATATTCTGACAAGTGGTCAGATGGATGTGCTCCACCGGCCCGTCATAACTCTTTTTGTTCAGGCGGAACATATTTTTTTCAAGAAAAGACAACTCGGCATTCTCAAATCGCGGGGATTCTTCCGCGAAAAAATGTACCGGCGGCTCCATCTCCACGCCGGCCTCCTGACAGATTCCGGCCAGGGAGCGAACCGTCTTATTGCTGAAAAAGAACAGTTCTTCCCCATCCATCCTGCCAAAGGGGGCTTCCTCCATGGTAACCGAGATGTTTACCTGCTCGGCGACCTTCAACAGTTCTTCCAGAAAATGCAGCTGCACCGGCGTAAATCCCGTAAATCCATCAAAATAGAAGATACCCTCCCGCAGCATCCCGGAAGAAGCGGCCATCGTACATAGCACATCGAGAATCTGCTCCGCCACCATGAAGCGATCCGATATCTCCCTGTCAAAATATTCATAAATACGTCCCAACTCCGCACATTTCGACCGCAGCCCCAGATGGTCGCGCAAATGTTCGTCCAACTCCTGCAGTTCCTCCCAGGAGACGTCATAGCAGATAAATTCCATCAGCATGGATTTCAGTTCGTCAATAAATCCTGCCTGTCGGACAGATTTTTTAAAAAACGGAAATTCATCCTCGTGTTCTGTCATGATTTTCTTCAGAATCAGAGAGACGCCCAAGTCTTCCAGGATATCCTTGGGCTGAAAATTACATTCATCAAAGACACGATATGCCAGACGGTAAAAACTCAGCACATCAATATTAAAATATCCGTGATCCGGATGCCGTTCCACCAGCTTCGTCTGCATTTCCAGGCTGAACTGTTCCGGAACGACCACGTAATATTTTTTCTCCGGATTCTCCGCCGACAGACGAATGACCTCGTCCATGATATAGCGGGTCTTCCCCTGTCCGCTTCGTCCGGAAATGATTCGTAATGATATATTCCTCTCCTTTTCCCCGAAATAATAACTACCTATTCTGTAACAATACGTCTCCATTTGAGACCCCATATAAACCCTGATATAAACCCTGCCAAAATCCCATTATTCGAATTTTAGATAATTCCAAACATAGGTGATAAGAAAATCACACTCGCTGACATTTCCCGTATGGATACAAGGCACGTCCTCAACCCCTACTTGGTGATGGGAGAAATCACACAGAGTCCATTTCATATTGCCATTCACGACGATATAGAAACCGTGACGTATTATTCCGTTTCTTTCCAGTTTTCAAGCTCATCGTGAAGTACGGACAGCAGCTGGTCTTCCGGAACCTTGCGAATGACCTCTCCTTTCTTGATAAGGAGCCCCTCGCCAATGCCGCCAGCGATACCGATGTCCGCTTCTCTCGCTTCGCCCGGTCCGTTTACGACGCAGCCCATCACAGCCACCTTCAGATTCAGGTAATCGAACTCGGTCACCATCTTTTCCACATCGTTGGCCAGAGAGATGAGATCGATGTTTGTTCTGCCACAGGTCGGACAGGATACGACTTCAATGCCGCCCTTCCTTAATCCCAGTGTCCGCAGGATTAGTTTCGCCGACGCGATCTCATTAACCGGATCGCCGGTCAGGGAAACCCGAATCGTATCCCCGATGCCCTGATTTAAGATCAGTCCCAGACCCAGTGCCGACTTGATATTGCCGGAAAAGACGGTCCCCGCCTCAGTGATGCCCACATGAAGCGGATACGGACATTGGGGTGCCAGCAGTTCATAGGTTTTCGCGCACATAAGCACATCGGAGGACTTGATACTGACAACCAGATTATCATAACCCATATCCTCGATCATCTTCACCTTATCCAGGGCGCTTTCCACGAGGCCTTCTGCCGTCACTCTTCCATATTTCTGAATCAATGGCTTCTCCAGGGAACCACTGTTTACACCGATCCGAATGGGGACATGGTATTCCTTCGCCTTATCCACCACGGCCTGCACACGCTCGGCGGAACCGATATTGCCCGGATTGATGCGAATCTTATCCGCGCCGTTCTCTATGGCCGCGATGGCCATCCGGTAATCAAAATGAATGTCCGCCACGATGGGAATGTGAATCTGCTTTTTTATCTCCCCCAGCGCTTTTGCCGCCTCAAAGGTCGGCACCGTCGAGCGGATAATCTCACATCCAGCCTGTTCGAGGGCATGAATCTGAGCGACCGTCGCTTCCACGTCTTCTGTCCTGGTGTTGGTCATGGACTGGATCAGCACGGGATTGCCCCCGCCAATGACCCGGTCCCCGATGGTTACCACTTTCGTATGATCTCGATACATTTCTCTCTCCTCTATCTCTCTTCTATAATAAATAATATAAATAGTTCGTGTCGCATAATGAATTGTACACTCTTTAATCGCGCAATCATTCTTCCACTCTTATGTTATGCTGTCCTATTGTATGGTATGTTTTTATTCCTCTTTCTCCGAGATTCCCTCGCCCCGCGAACTAGATTCTTACAGACCATTCTGCTATTTTCAACATTTTGCTCCGTCTGTAATATCCCCACAGGCAAAAGTGACTGCCGCTCGGGAAACAGCAGCATCGTCTCTGCAGTTATCCTTTGCGACAGTCAATGATTACCCTGAAGGTTACGTCAAAAATGTGCTGCGTCCATCATTGTTTTTGACAATCACACAAAAAATATATTGCGGATATCATTTGCCATGATGAAAACCATAAAGGCCAGCAAGACGACAAGCCCGGCGAAATGAACCATACCTTCTTTTTCCGGTGGTATCTTCTTCCGTCGAATCATCTCAATGATAATAAAGACCAGTCTGCCGCCGTCTAAGGCCGGTATCGGCAGGAGGTTCATCACCCCGAGATTCGCGCTGAGCAAAATAGAAAAGCTTAGCATATTGACCACTGCGGTCATAATACCGTAAACGATGGACGCCTCATAGGTTTCTCCGATCATATTGACGATACCCACCGGTCCCGACATATCGTTGATAGAGGCCCTGCCGCTGACGAGATACCGCAAGCTTACCAAGGTCGATTTGATCTGATATCGGACCTCCAACAGACTGTATTTCAGCACGCCCAATGGTCCGATGTTCATATCATAGGTCATGGTGACGCCCAAAATATAGGAGCCATCTTCCAGATGCCTGGTGACAGTCGTCTTATATTTCTCCCCGTCTCTCTCATAGGTTACCTCTACCTCGGCCTGATCCGTGTGCATAAAGTTATACAGGCTGATCTCCCGGAAATTATAAATCCGCGAGCCATCCAGCCGAAGAATCGTATCTCCCGCCTGCAGACCCGCTTCATAGGCGCCGCTGCCTTCTTCCACCGAACCGACGACGGCCGGGTCAGCGCCGCTCATGCCAACGACAAATATCGCCAGGAAAAAGGCCAGAATAAAGTTAAAAAACGGTCCGGCAAATATAACAGAAAATCTTTGCAGAGCAGATTTGCTCCCGAAGGCCCGCGGGTCTTCGCTCTCCCCGTCTTCTCCGAGCATCATACAACATCCGCCGAAGGGGAGGCATTTGACAGAATATTTCGTCTCGCCTTTTTGGATGCCAAATATCGTCGGACCGATACCGATCGCAAATTCCTCCACGCAGATGCCATTTCTCTTTGCCAAAAGGAAATGACCAAGTTCATGAAAGATGACGATCACACTAAAAATAAGGATTGCCAGAATAATTTTTAACATGTTTATCCTTTCTGAATTACAACATATTTTCCATCTCGGAATATACCCATTGTTCCGTCGCCAAAATCTCCTCCAGGGACGGTTCGGCCTGTACGGAATGGGCGTCCATACATTTTTCAATCAGGCGGACGATATCCAGGTAACCGATCTGCCTGTTTAAAAACAGAGCCACTGCCTTTTCATTAGCGGCATTAAAGACCGTCGGCATGGTTCCTCCGGTCCTGCCGGCGTCAAAAGCAAGCTTTAAGCCCCGGAACACATTCTGGTCCGGTTTCTCAAAGGTGATGCTCTTTAATGTGCTAAAGTCCAGCCGTTCGCCTGATAAATGTCGCCGCTGAGGGTAAAACAGGGCATATTCGATCGGCATCTTCATATCCGGCGCGCCCAGCTGCGCGAGAATCGCTCCATCCTCAAACTGTACCATAGAGTGGATGACACTCTGAGGCTGCACCACCACCTCGATGTTCTCATAATCCACGTCAAACAGCCAGTGGGCCTCCATCACTTCGAGACCTTTATTCACCATGGTAGAGGAATCGATGGTAATCTTCTTACCCATATTCCAGTTCGGATGATGCAAAGCATCCTCCAGTGTTACCTTTTCCAGTTCCTCGAGCGTCTTCCCGCGAAGCGGACCGCCAGATGCCGTCAGCAGTATCTTATCGACCTCCTGCGACCTGGCGTTGCGAAGACACTGAAAGATGGCCGAATGCTCACTGTCCACTGGAAGAATGGAAACGCCATATTTTTTCGCCATGGGAATGATCAGATGTCCGGCCGTCACCATGGTCTCCTTATTCGCCAGAGCGATATCCTTTCCTTTGCGGATGGCCTCCATCGTAGGCAGAATGCCCACCATCCCCACGACCGCTGTCACAACAACGTCCGCATCCTGGGCGCCGGCCACGGCAATCAGACCTTCCATCCCGGCCATGACCGTGATGCCGGTTCCGGCCAGTTCTTTTTCCAGTTCCAACGCCAGCTTTTCATCCGCCAGACTGACCAGAGCCGGATGAAATTCCTGAATCTGCGCCATCAATCTATCCTTGTTGTGCCCGGCGGACAGAGCCACAACGGACAATTCATCCGCATGCTCTCGCACAACCTCCAGGGTCTGCGTCCCTATGGAACCCGTCGAACCAAGTATCGCTATTTTTTTCATTGTCATCTCCTCTTATCTCAATATGCAGCCAGTTTCTTCCCTTAAAAAACTAAAACAATGAAATCAGAATGATATCGTTTTTTCAATTTCTGCGCCAGAGCAATATAACAACGAATACGTACCGAATTCCTGTCCCATCACATCAATCTCACTACCAGCCTTACCGTAGAAATTTGGACTGTGGCTCAGTTCCAAGAATTCCTGTCCCGTCACGTCAACCCCACTACCAACACCAGCAGATAATAAATAATCGGCGCCGTAATGATGATACTGTCAAAGCGGTCCAATATCCCTCCATGACCAGGAATGAGATTACTGTAATCTTTAATCCCGTAATTACGCTTTATAGCGGACGCGCCCAGGTCGCCGATGATGCTGATCAGGCCACCCACCGCGCAGGTGATCGCGAATACCGGCGCCAATTCAAAGTTTACCGTGATAAAATTATCCGCGATAAATCCATAGGCCATGCCCAGAAGTCCGGCTCCGACCACACCGCCGACAGCGCCTTCGATGGTCTTTTTTGGGCTTAAAACCGTCGACATCGTGTGCTTCCCGAATAACCTCCCGGCGCAATACGCCAGCGTATCATTTCCCCATGCGCTCAGAAAAACAAGCACGACCATGTAGCTTCCATTTTCCAGAATGCGGATCCTGTAGATGCACGACAGCATTACCGTAACATAAAAAAGTGAAAAAAATGCAATCGAAACGCTGGAAATCTCATATTTGGGAAATGTAAATACATACACGGCAAACAGCATGACGATGACCAGCAGCGCGAGCGGCACCGTATACTGATCCAGAGTCAAAGCAAACAGCAGATAATAAAGAATCTCTCCCGAGTAGACGATGACGGCCGGAGCCGAGTTCTCGATATGTGTCACTTTCAGCAGTTCGTTCATGCCAATCAGGGAAATCCCCGCAGTCACAAGGCAGGTGATCATTCCTCCAAAATATAATGTGACAACTGCGATTAACACGAGAATAATCCCGCTGATCAATCTTTGTTTAAGCAATCGTAAAACCCCTCTCTTAGACGAAATACACCGGAGCAGATCGCGTTTAAGACATTTCTTTGCTTAAACGTTCATAACCCTCTTCTCTTAGACGCCTCCGAATCGTCTTTCTCTGGTATTATAGTATTCGATGGCCCGGATTAATTCCTTTTTATTAAAATCAGGCCATAATACATCCGTAAAATAAAACTCCGTATAGGCAAGCTGCCACAACAGCCAGTTTGACAGGCGCTGTTCTCCGCTGGTGCGGATCATCAGATCCGGATCAGGCAGTTCCCTGGTATCAAGATACGAGGAAAAGAATTCTTCCGTGATATCCGTTGCCGGAATATCTTTTTCTTTACAATCCGCCGTCAATCTCCGAATCGCCCGCACGATCTCATCCCGACTGCCGTAATTTAGGGCGATGGTAAAATTCAGCCCCGTGTTTGCCGCTGATACCTTTTCCAGCTTCGTGATAGAATCCCGGATGTCCTGATCCAGCCTTGACTTCTCCCCGATGATACGGACGCGCATATTATTTTTGGAAGTCCTCTCAATACAGTCGATCAAATACTTCCGCAACAGCTTCATCAAGGCATTCACCTCATTCTCCGGGCGATTCCAGTTCTCCGTCGAAAAGGCATAGACCGTCAGATACTTGATGCCCAGATCCCAGGCGTCCTCGCAGATCTGCTCGACCACCTTCGCCCCCTGGGAATGGCCTACGTTTCTCGGCATAAAATGCTTCTTCGCCCACCTTCCGTTTCCATCCAGTATAATGGCGACATGCTCTGGAATCTGACATATCTTACCATTCAATTCTTTTTCCATAATACTCTCCGTTCCGCCGCCGCAGCGCAGGCAGCCTAGATTATTAAAGATAATCATAACGAGAAACAAACCAGGAAGCCAGTCATTACCGGCTGCCTGGTTCTCGAAAATCTCTTCAT
>JAJQDO010000037.1:7343-8407 GCA_021202175.1 Clostridiales bacterium
CAGGAGATCTTGACAGTTTAAGAGATTTATCTGCGTCAGGATGCGCAGCAGATAAATCTCTTAAACTGTCAAGATCTCCTGTGATTTTTTCTCCATCTTCTCATCAACAAGCTTAATATACTTATCTGTTTCCTTCTGCACCTTGCTCTGTTCTGTCTTCAACTCGTCTTCTGTAATCTCGTTATTCTTATTCGCCTTCTTCAGATAATCATTGGCGTCTCTTCTGATATTGCGAATCGCCACCTTGGAAGCTTCCGCCTTCTTTTTCACATCCTTTACCAGATCCTTCCTGTGTTCTTCCGTAAGCTCAGGAAATACAAGACGGATCACTTTGCCATCATTAGACGGGTGAATGCCGACATCCGACTGCTGGATGGCCTTCTCAATCTTCTTAATCAGGTTCGGTTCCCAAGGCTGAATGCAGAGCATCCGCGGTTCCGGAACGGTAATATTCCCCACCTGCTGAAGCGGTGTCGGTGTTCCGTAATAATCTACCTTGATCTTATCAAGAACATGAGGATTCGCTCTTCCTGCACGGATGGAATTATAGTCTCTCTCCAGACTATCGACAGACTTCTGCATCTTCTCAGTATATTTCTCTATCATCGTGTAACCTCCTGCATCATAATCATATTATTCATTCATATTGTCGTTCATATTAATCGTTCTGCATACAAAGATTGAAGCAACAAAAGTATGACACCTGCCTTTTGTTCCTTGTATCATACAAATAATTTACAACAATCCCCTTACCTTGTCAACTTTTTTCAGCGATTTGCCGAAAATTCGCTGAAACTTGGTGTTACTGTTCATAGGGTACGCGAACAGTAACGAAACTTGTGCTGCTGTACACAAAACACAAGAACAATAGTAAAAATACTAACAGCCGACATAAGTCCCATTGAATCTGCCGTCCATCGTCGCCACGATGCTGTCCTTTTCGTTCAGGCCAAAAATAACCAACGGCATCTTGTTTTCAAGGCACATGATGGTAGCCGTGATATCAATAACGCCAAGTTTCTGATCCAGCACTTCTTCCAGGGAAATCTCATCATATTTCACCG
>JAJQDO010000083.1 GCA_021202175.1 Clostridiales bacterium
ACACATTAAGAGAAAATCTTTTTTAAGAAAATACAACAAGAAAAACGGCTGGTATGTTAATTGGGATACTTTAGCGGATGAAAATGAAATATACGCACTTGTTGTAGAAGGTACGGTAAATATCCAAGGAATGGTTGCTATAACAAAAGATAATGATTCGAAAGCAGCTTATATAGCATGGATGTGCGCAAGCCCTGAGAGCAACAAGCTTATCAATGATAACGTTAAATATTTAGGCATCGGAGGACATTTGTTTGCCATTGCAGCGCAAAAATCTTTGGAATATGGATTTGATGGATATATGTATGGTTTCGCAGCAAACCAAACTCTTTTAAATCATTATATAGATGTATTTCATGCTGAATTTATAGGAATACTTCATCCATATCAATTTGCGATAGACGAAAATAATGCATCAAAAATAATGGAGGTGTATGATTATGAATGGACAGATGAAGAGATATAAAGAATCTTTAAAAAATACGTCTGAACCTGTTTTACTTAGCCGTGTTCAGAAAAGAGTTGATTTAAGAGAAATCATCTCATACGCCAGAAAAAAGGGTGTTCCGGTAGCTGAATTATCAGAACAGGAAAAAAGCAAATTTATAGTATAATGTGTCATTTATCAAGGGTATGGTCATTGAGTACCATACCCTTGTATTGTGTACCATCTTCTAAAATAAAACAACCGCGTACATTCGTTTTATACGCCCCTTTTCTAAACCTTCTATCAATAATCTTAAAAATCTTATTTTACTTAACATTTCCTCTTTTTACACGGCATCTCCCCGTTCTTCCGATATCATACAGCCCACCGATTCCACTCTTCTTTTCAGACAAACGATGCACTGAGCGGCTTCCTCGCCGGTGCAGATCTTATTGTCGTAAAGACTGTAATCTTTCCGGTTTTGTTCCGGAGAAAGATTCGGCATAATGACATTTGCCCCGGCCTGCAGGCCCTTTTCCCGCCCAAAAGCATCCATGGTCCCCAGGGCTGTGGTAGCCGGAAGCAATACTTTCGGCAAAAGGATGCGCGAAACGGAAAGCAGAAAGAGCGTCAGTTCCACGCTGCCGGCCTTTTCATCGGCATACCGGGTGTCATGATGCGGAATGAAGGGGCCGATGCCCACCATCTCCGGCTGCAGTTCTTTCAAAAACAACAGGTCTTCAGCAAGGTGCTCTAAGGTCTGTCCCGGTGAACCCACCATGAAACCGGCACCCACCTGATAGCCTAATTCTTTCAAATCATACAGACATTGCTTTCGGTTCGCAAGGCTCATTTCCGACGGATGCAGGGAGCGGTAATGTTCCTCATTGGCCGTTTCATGGCGCAAAAGGTAACGATCCGTCCCGGCCGCCCGAAATTTCCGATAACTCTCCCTGGAACGCTCGCCGATAGAAAGCGTTATAGCACAATCCGGATATGTTTGCCGGATATCTTTGATAATCTCTACCATTCTCTCATCCGTATAATAGGGATCCTCGCCACCCTGCAGCACAAAAGTGCGAAATCCCAGGCGATATCCTTCCGCACAACATTTCAAAATATCCTCCTTATTGAGGCGATATCGTCTCACATTTGCATTCCCCCGGCGGATACCGCAGTAATAGCAATTATTTTTACAGTAGTTGGTAAATTCTATCAAACCGCGAATATATATCTTGTCCCCATAATATTTCCGTCGCAGACGCAGCGCTTCCTCGCGGAGCTGTTCACGAGCCATGGCATCGTCTGCTTTTTCCAAAAGTTGTACATACTCTTCTTTTGATAGATTCTTTTCTTCCAGAAATCGATTCACAATATCCATATTGTTTTCCTCTCTTAAATCGATTATGATTTATGATCTCATCAGATTACTCAACTTTTTGATTTTCATCTATTTTGAAAGATTTATATATCGTTTTTTCGATTGGACGCAACCCACTCATCCAGGAAACGAATGTCCGTCAGGTCCGGAATCTGCTTTCGATATATTCTTCCGGAAAAGGCCTCATGGGGCAACGAAAAAAATGGGGTGTTTTCCGGGGATATGGGCTGATACATCGGGTCAGCGATTACTGCAGCCGCTTCTGTCAAAATCTCCCGAATCTCTTCTTCGCTCTCCACACGAATGCCAGTAAGTATTCCTTCTTCTTCCACCTCCAAAGGACAGATGACCTCTGTTTGTAAGCCATAACGTTTGCGAAATGACTTTGCAAGGGATTCCATGGTCACAGCTTCTCCGATGAAATAAACTGGGGTTTCCTGATGAATTGTCTCTTCTTCATAACCGTTTTGCTCGAAATAAGGATTTTTCATACGCAGCCGTTTTTCTTTGTCATTTTTATCTTTATCCTTCTCATTGTCAGAATCTTCGTCATTTATATTGTAAGAGACTCTTGAAATGCCATCATTGTAAGCAATTCTTGAATTACCATCCTGCGCGCTCTTTTCCACATCTGCTAGTAATTTATTTGCAAGGGGTTCCACCGGCATCCCTACCACGTAAGGCGTGCCAAAGCGCTCCTGCAACACCTTTGCCGCCGGTAGTCCCACTGAGGAAACCACTACATTTACTGCTGCCTCTCCGGCCCGGGCAATCTGTTTCGGTGTACTTCCCATGGCAAAGGTACTGATGACTGGGTGTCCGTGATTCTCAAAAAATGCAATCATAGAGGAAACAGTGCTGTTCATGGAAAAATCCAGCGGGGTGACGCCCAGAAGGTTAATGGGACATTTTCGCTGTTTTGCTCCGTCAGCCTTATCGTTCTTTTTCGTCTCCTCCTCTATTTTCCCCGGCACAGTTTTTCTCTTTTCACCCGGAATATCCCGTGCCATTTCCTTTCCTGAGGTATCATCCACCAGTCTTCTTGCCACTTCTGCCAGTGCCATTCCAGCGCCCTGCACATAAGAATGCATACCGTTCGTGGGAAAATAAAAGACCGGCAGTCCTGTTTCTTTTTCAAGTATCCTTTGCATCGCTTCAAAATCTGTTCCGATCATCCATGGTACCGGGGTCCGCACAAGGGCAATAAACCGGGGAGACAGATCTCGCGCCGCCCGGATGATATCCTCGATGAATTTGTCATCGTTTCCCATAATAGCGTCGATCTCAGACAGTCCGGAGATGAACACAAGGCTGTCCTGTTCGTACCAGCGAGGTTCGTCGTGAGTGTTATAAGTAGAATTACATCCGGAAGGGTCGTGGATGACCACCATCCCGCCCAGTTCATAAAGGGCGGAACAGACGCCGGAAACGTCTGCCGTGTAGGTCGATATTATCACAGATACCTGTTTCATATGCAGCTCTCACACCCCAATCCTTTTCGCATGATCAAATCTTTCGTGTCCTTTGTCTCACAAAATGCTTCTCTCATCATTTCCGCCAGGCGGCAAATGCCGGCATAGCCATAGAGGCCGCCTCCTTCCACCATATTGACGAAATGGCTCGTCTGGTGGAAATAAGCCGCTTTCTGGCCGATGGCCAGAACATCACGCTGTGTTCTGGGAAACACCCGCATATTTGCATGGATGGTCGCACAGATCTCCAGTTCCGGCGCATGGGTTTTAAGCCATTGATAATCCTTTTCCTCTTCAGGAGAAAAGCTGTCCCCGTATATACGGATGACAGAAAATCCATGTTCCAGCAAAAATCTGGCAAGTCCAAGATAGCGGGGCACTGCGGATGCGTCCAGCACGATCGGGGTATCTCCCAACCGTTTTTTCGTCTCTTCCAGCGCTTCCTCACATTTTTTGTGGGCAGTCATATTTCTGTATATCCACCGGTTTCCCGATTGCAGTTCCTGGCCAGTTTGTTCCCAGATGGTTTGTTCCTGACCAGTTTGTTCCTTGCTGACTTGTCGCGTTTTTTCCCTGTTCCATAATTCTTCTTCCCATTCCATAGGAATCTTCAGATACTCTGCCAGCCTTTCCATCTGAGCGTCGATCTCTTCATAGTGAAAAGTCTGAGGAAGATAGAGATGGTCCATTTCCAGTCGCCTGGACAAATGCTCCGCTCCCATCTTTGCCGGCGGATAGGTGGAAATGTTGAGAAAACTTTCGGCCATGGAAAGATACTCCTCAAAATCTTTACAAGTCGTAATATCCTTTACGCGATATCCGGCCGCTTTCACCATCAAAAGCATCTCACAATCCGGCTGCAGTTCCAGATCATTTCCGATGATGTTAATCTGCTTCCGATTCTTATCCCGTTTTTCCAGGCAGTCATACATTCCTTTTCGCAACTTCTGGTCCGGCGTCCATCCGTCCTTTTGCATGATGGGATCCATATAGCAATCCACGAAACGCTGACCGGGAAATCGTTCGCGCAATGACCGGTATATAAAATCGAGGTCACACCCCATAAAATGGTGCAGGCAGACCGTAAACAGCAACACTACCGTCGGTTTTCGTTTTAATTTATGAAGGATGTCCGCCACCCCATCGATGACCAGTTCCTCCATCCCTCCGTTAGTGACATCCTCCTCACAAAGGGCAATGGTGGAAAAACGGTCGACGGCATTCATCTCGGCCGCCGTCAGCACCACACCGCGATTGCAATTGTCCGCACAGACATAAATCTGATGAGAACCAGGGATCAACATCCCGGTATGGACGATATTCCAGGTTCCGTGCGCCGGACTGTTATATTCAAGGCCAGGCCGAAACGGCACCGGCCAGGCGGCATCCTTCATATGGATCATTTCCCGTTCGGAAGTCAGCAGCCTGTCACCGTCAGGCATCTTTTTTGTTCCATGTATCATTTCAAGCATATATTTTTCTCCATCGGTTTTCGGGATTTATTCATTTCCTCCCACAAATGTCCAGAATGACGTCTGCGAGGCGGCGATATTCTTCTGCCATCTCACTTTGAGGGAAAGCTTCCATGACCGTTTTCCCCACCTCTTCGGCATCTGTCACCGTCTCGCTGCGATGCAGGGAACCGATGATCTCACTGTGAATATCCTCAGCCAATTCCTGTACTTTTTCCTCTTCTCGTTTTACATTCCTCCGATTAAGAATCAAACCGCCCATCTGCGCATAACCGCGATTGCGGAAATTCTCGACCGCCATCGCGATATTTGCCGCCGCGTGGATTGCCATATTCTCCCCGGAAGTGACTATAAAAACCCGGTCCGCATAGCCACCACGCATAGGCATGGAAAATCCGCCGCACACCACATCCCCGAGGACATCATAGAGGATGACATCGGGCTGATATACCTCATAGGCTCCCTTTTCCTTCAGCTTATCCAGGGCGGCAATGATTCCCCGGCCGGCGCAGCCCAGCCCCGGCGCAGGACCTCCGGCCTCCACGCACAGCACACCAGCATATCCTTCCCGCACCATATCCGATAAAGTAAAGGCGTTTTTTCTGGTGCGAACCAGGTCCAACACCGTCTCTATTGGTTCTCCATGGCGTAAGAGAATCGTAGAATCCGCTTTCGGATCGCAGCCAATCTGCATCACCCGCAGATTTCGCTGCGCCAAAGCCACCGCCACGTTGGACAGTGTCGTGGATTTGCCGATGCCGCCTTTTCCATATACTGCAACTTTTATCATATTTGCCTCCCGCTCAAACTTTCGCATACGCAACCTTTGATGTCACGCCGGGCAGCCGTCCGATGCGCCCGGACAGGGTGCTGATGGCGTCCTGCGGGGCGTCGAGCACCAGGCTGATGATATTGATATTTCTCTTGCGGTAAGGGATACCCATCCTTCCAACCATATACTGTGCGTATTCATGTATGATTTCATTTAATTCCGCCGTTCTCTCATTGTCCTCCACGATGATGGACAACACAGCTATCCTTGTATCCATGATAGTTTCGCTCCCTCCTCATTCACCATTTTTTCGATAATTCTCTTCCCTGTTTCATGATACCGACTCTTTCTTTTTGCCAGCTTTCCACCAGCGGCAAAAATCGTGAAAGAAATGAACTTTCCATCCAAATCTTTTTCTTTCCCTTGCCATCCGTTAACAAATCCGTGGCAACAATTCCCCTCTCGGTTCCGGCAGCAGCGTCTCGGCGCCGATTTCCGTCGTCATCACGACTCGGCCTGGCAGTTCCTCCGTCACCTCACCGATGATTGCCGCATTTTTGGAGTATTTCCCCTGGCGAAGCTTCTCCACCAGTGCCTGGGCATGCTTCTTAGGAGCGAAAATAACCAATCTCCCCTCGCAGGCCAGATATAAGGGTTCCAGACCAAGCATACCGCAAACGCCTTTTACGCCGTCTTGTACCGGAATCGCCTGCGCATCCAGACGGATGCCCACCTGACTCTGTCTGGCTATCTCATAAAGCACAGTGCCAACGCCGCCGCGGGTAGCATCTCGAATCACATGGATGTCCTTCATCACGGACAACATATCTTCCACGGTTCCCCACAGGGGCGCACAATCACTGGTCACCGCAGCTTCGATTCCAAAATCTTCTCTTTCCAACAGAATGGTACAACCGTGCCGTCCGACATCGCCGCTGACGATCACCGCATCCCCTGGCCGTGCTTTTTTACCGGAAGGCGCCACACCATCCTGCATGCGTCCGATTCCTGTCGTCGTGATGAACACGCCATCTACCTGTCCCTTGCCTGCCACCTTCGTGTCACCGGCTACAATCCGCACGCCGGCTTCTTTTGCTGTCGCAGCCATAGAGGCAGCGATCTGTTCCAGCTTATCCACAGGAAATCCTTCTTCTATCACAAAGGCACAGGAAAGATACAGCGGTCTGGCCCCCATGCAGGCGAGATCGTTTATCGTACCACAGATGCTCAGTTTTCCGATATTTCCTCCCGGAAATTCAGAAGGCGATACGATAAATCCATCCGTGGTGAAAGCAATCTTTCCATCCGACATTCCTTCCGAGACGGAAAGAACGGCGGCATCATCACCCGTCAAATCCGGATTGGCAAAATGCTCCCGAAATATCGTATCAATCAGTTCCGATGTCTGTTTTCCTCCGGCTCCATGAGCCAATGTCACTGTTTTATCCATAAAAATTCTCCATTCATTCCACTGTCTTTCATTTGACAACATAAATCATAATGAAAAATCAAGGCTTTAAAACGCGTCCTCATAGGTCATCTCAAGGAAATGGCCAGCCATCGATTTTTCTCCCATTTCTTAAACAAACTTAAAAACTTTTATATGTTCCGCATCCTCTTCTACATCTTTTTCCTGTTTTACATTCTCCCATACTGATAGAAAGCAGAGCAGGCGCCCTCCCCGGAAACCATACAGGCTCCCACCGGCCGCAGCGGAGTACATGCCTTTCCAAAAAGCGGGCAGTCCGTCGGTTTACATATGCCCTGCAGAACCTCCCCACAGCGGCACGCCGGATTACTTCGTCCTTCCATCGGGGAAATGCCATATTTTATTCTCGCGTCGTATTGATGGTATTTTTCTTTGATTCGCTGTCCGGAAGACGGAATCACTCCCAGTCCCCTCCATTCGGCGTCACAGGCTTCCATCCATTCATCCATCAGCTTCTGCGCCGCAAGACTCCCCTCCGGCGTCACGACCCGCTTATAGGCATTGACAAAAAAAGGTTCCCCTTCCGGAAATCGTTTCAGGATCACAGCAAATGCCGTGAGCAGCTCCTTGGCTCCGAATCCGGCTACCACGCCGCTGACGCCTTCTTTTACCATCTCTTCACATAACGTTGTTCCGGTGATGGCATTGACATGTCCAGGATATAAAAACACATCGGCGCTGCCCTTTAACGCCTGATAAGCCATGGGCATAGTTTTATTTGCCGTGAGAAGCGAATAATTATCGAGACCTTCCTCCGCTGCCATTTTTAACGACAGGCAGGCGGCCGGCGTCGTCGTCTCAAAACCAACGGAAAGAAAGACCACCTGTTCGTCCCGATGTTCTTTCGCGTACGCAAAAGCATCGGTCGGTGAATAGACGACCTGAATCTTCCCGCCCTTTGCTCTCGCCCCGGCAAGGCTGCCATCACTGCCCGGCACCCGGACCAGGTCGCCAAAGGTGCAGATGGTGACATTTTTTTCAAGAGCCAGCCAGACAGCCTCGTCGATGTATCCGGCGGGCGTCACGCAGACCGGGCATCCCGGCCCGGAAATCAGCTCCACGTTTTCCGGCAAAATATTGCGGATCCCCAGCCGAAAATTCTCATGGGTATGGGTTCCGCAAACCTCCATAATGCGAATCGGCGGCCCGTCATAGCCTGCGATCCATTCTCGGGCTGTCTTCTGTTTTTTTGTCATCTGAATGCCCTTATTCTGACTTTTCTTTTTTACTATCTCTATACTCTGCTTTTTCGACATCTCCGTGTCCATCGTCCGCTCTTTCATGTTTTCTGTATCTGTATCTGTATCCTGTTTTTTCGACATCCCCATGTCCATCGTCCGCTCTTTCATGT
>JAJQDO010000340.1:0-7676 GCA_021202175.1 Clostridiales bacterium
CCACATAGTCTCTGGCACATAACCAAACCTCAGACAGATAAACGCAGGCTTCCTGTACCGTAGTTGCCTTTCCACGAGCAAATGTAATGAGATCCTTCACCGTCAAACCTTTGAACTTCACCGGCTGCTGAAATGCGCAGCTGATGCCGTGATTCGCACGGTCCGTGATGGACATATCGGTGATATCCTCCCCATCCAGGATAATACGCCCTTCCGTAGGCTGAATCATCCCGGCGATGATCTTCGCAAGAGTGGATTTACCCCCGCCGTTTGGCCCTGTCACAGCGATAAAGCCTTTTCCAATCTTTAAGTTGATGTTATTGAGAATCTCCTTCTGCTGGGAATCCTCATCGACCATATAACTTACATTCTTTAGTTCTAACATGGTTACCTCTCTTTTATGATGTGTATATTATATCTTTATAATTCGTCTGCATCAAAGTATAACCGAAGATGACTTTGAAATCAACCGGATATTTTGAACATATGGACATTTTCTTTTTCTCTGGCTTATGGTATGATAATAAACAGGTATTTTTACGATCTACCGAAAAACCAAACAGGAGGAAAGAGAAGCATTATGAAAAGAATGAACAAATGGTTGCTTAGTCTGACGTTATTGCTTATGGCGATGTTGTTTGGCTTTGCAAAAGCACCGGAGGTAAAAGCAGCGGAAACCTCGTCAGTCACGACTCAGGTGGAAGCTCTTGTGATCTCTGTAAGTTCCAAGGGATTCAAGCCAAGCAAGGGCAATTATCTGCGAATTAAAGCAGTCGTTGCAGACAGTCAGTCTCCGGTCACGGTGCGTTTGCGAATTTATAATTCAAAAGGAAAGTATGTGTACCAGAAAAGCTATAAGAACGTGTACGGTGGTTTTATAGACCTTAAATGGAACGGAAAGGCTTCGAAGAATAACACCGCGGGTCTGAAAGCGAAGAAGTATGTCGGCAAGGGTAAATATAAAGTAGAGATTTATGTTTACAGCGGAGATTCCTACGGGAAGAAGACGAAGTCGTTTAAGGTCTCCTCGAGCGCGGCTTCCGGCACAAAAGGTCTGGCAGCCGCGAAAACGGTACCGATCTTGTCGGGATACGCGGAAGTGGATTATCTGGCAGAGGTTGCCTGCAAGAGTGCTGGAATCAAGTCGAGCATGAGCGATGATGAAAAAGTTCGTCGCATCTACCACTGGATGACGAAAAATTATAAGCATGTACATTATGATGAGAGAAGCGGCTATAAGGCGAAGTATAATTTAACGAAATTGAAAAAGAAGATCGCCGCCTATAAAACGAAGACAGATAAAAAATATGCCAAAGGAAAGCTGATTTATAATTACAGCTCCACCGCATACTATGAACTGACGAATATGGTTTACCGTTATGGCGTATGTGATGATCATGCGGCAATATTCAAGATTCTTTGCAACCATGCAGGCGTAGAAGCCGGCGTGTGCACCGGTTATTATCTGAACCGAAATGGCACGAAGGCTTCCCATGCATGGAATTACGCGATTGTAAATGGCAAGACGTATTATTATGATGTCGATGTGGAGATTCAGAATTACGGCAAAGGACAGGGCGATTACTATTGGTATAAGAAGACGAAAGCCCAGGCCAAGAAGACGCATGAGTTTTATACGATTTCATGAGGAGGTAATAAAGAGATCGCAATAAAAAACTTAGAAATAAAATACAAATGGTGTATAATTATATTAAATATTAAACAAGGAAGGTTTGCTATGAAAGAGAGAATTGTTACGAAAAACTTTTGTTGTATATTTCTGGCTTTGTTCTTTGTGTCGAATATAATGTATATGCTGATGACAACCATGTCGGAATATACTACGACATTTGGTGCTTCGACGATGGTAGCGGGTATGGTGACCGGCATTTACACGATCGGGGGAATTTTCTCCAGATTATACGCTGGCAGCGGTGCGCAGAAATGGGGATGGAAGCGATTTGCCGTGGCCTTCATGGTGCTTCATCTGGTTGCCTGTATCTTTTATTTTGCGGTAAATAATGTAGCGGTATTGCTGTTAGTGCGCTTTGTTCATGGCCTTGGCTATGGAGGTGCAGCGAATATTATTTTGACGATCGGGATGTCTATATTGCCAAAGAGTCGCTATGGAGAGGCTTCTGGATATTTCATGCTGGCTCCTACTTTGGCTATTGCCACCGGACCGTATGTTGGCGCATATATATATGATACTTTTGGAGCGACCGGTTGTTTTATCATGACGATCATTCTATCTGCAGGCATGCTCATTTTCATCCTCGCCATGGATTTGAAAGAAGTGGATCCTGGTGCGCAGAAAGTAAAAAAGATAGAGAAAATGGAAGATGAAAAGGAAAATGCGAAAGGCCTGAATAAGATTTTTGAGATAAAGGCGGTTCCGATTTCTATCTGTATGTTTCTATTTGCCTTGGGTTATGGAGCAGTGATGTCATTTTACCGTTTATATTCTGTGGAAACATATCTTACCACAGAGTTTTCGTATTTTTTCCTGATTTACGCGGTGGTTTTGCTCTGTACCCGACCGGTTGCCGGGAAGATACAGGACAAATATTTTGACAATATTATTTTTTATCCGGGAATTATCGCCCAAGCGATTGGATTATTTCTCATTGCCTGGAAACCCTGTATGTTGACTATCGTTCTTTGCGGGATAGGATGCGGACTTGGCTATGGAACTTTGAATTCCTGTTGTAATTCGATTGCTTGTCGACAGGCGAGCCAGGAGCGTCGCTCTTATGCGGTATCTACTTTCTAGGTGTTTTGTGACGCAGGTATGGGTCTTGGACCTGTAATATTGGGAGAAGTTGTCAGCCTGTCAGGTTATCACGCTATGTATTACACTGCGGCTTTGATAACTATTATTTCCTTACCGGTTTATTATTTGGCGTGGGGCAGAAGCGGAGGAAAGAAGTGAATGCAACATAGAATCGTTTTGGTATTCTGATCAATACTATACACATTAGAAAATGAAGTTTATATGGAGGATAACAATAATATGGGACAGTTTATCAAAATAGCAAAAGAGGAGATTGCGGAAGCTTTTGTTGGAGAACGAAGGCAGTATTTTGTAGGTGATTTGAAAAAACCACAGAATCTGCGTTTTCTTTTTTCAGAAAATGTGGAGGTCGCACTGACATCTTATGATTCTAATTCTATAGAACCGGCACATCGACATTCTGTAGCGAAAGAGTATCAGTATATGGTTTCCGGCAGAACGTGGTATATCGATGCGGATACCAAAGAGGTGCATGAATTTAAGGAGGGAGATTTTTTCACTGTCTATCCAGGCACGGCCTACGCGCAGAAAGCAGAAGCCGGGACAAAGATTTTGGTTATCAAGGAACCGTCCATCAACGATAAAGAGATGGTGGAGATGGATAAGGAAGTGAAAAATTTTTTGGGAATCTGATTTTGGGGCAAATGAAAAAATAGAAGAATAGTGTAGAAAAATTTGCATATAATTTATAAATAGACTTGGAATAGATTCGGCCACGGATTACATCCGTGGGTGAAGTTTGTTCCAAAATGTTATCCCTGATTCCTCTTTATCTTTTTGGATGTCGTTTTCTCGAATTCCGTCTCTCTGACAGTTAACCCGAAAATACGTTTGTGTGCCGGGGTGCCTTTGTTATAATCATCGATGATCGTCTGCAGGGCAGTAGGGATATCGGAGACCTTCTTTTTCTTCGCGTACTCGTAATCTGGATAGATTTCGGCCTCGATTACGCCGTCTTTATCTTTAACCAGGACTTCTTGAACGAGTCGATGCTCGCTGAGCTTGTTCTCCAGTTCTTCTGGAGAAACGTTCTCACCATTTTTGGTGATGATGAGGTTTTTCTTACGTCCGGTCAGATAAAGGAACCCTTCTTCATCGACGTAGCCGAGATCGCCAGTTTTCAGCCAGCCATCCTCGAGAGTTTCGGCAGTTTCTTCTGGCATCTTGTAGTATCCCATCATAACACTGCTGCCGCGCGCCCAGATTTCACCGTCCACGGTTTTTGCCTCGCAGTTCGGAAGAATCTGGCCGACAGCCTCCTTCTTGATATTCCAGCTGACGGTGGTGCTGATGACAGGGGCGCATTCGGTCATGCCGTAACCTTGCAGGATCGTGATACCATATTTGTTGAACAGGTCAATGTAGGCCGGATTCAGGTAAGCTCCGCCACTGCAGATAGTGTGGAATTGTTTGCCAAATACCATTCCTTTCACAACCTGTGGGAGCACTTGTGGGGTATCTTCCAGTTTTTTTGCCATGCTCTCTATCATTAACGGAACCATGAGAATCATCTCCGGTTTAAAAAGTTTAATGTTTTTTGCTACTCTGAGCAGAGAATCATTGATGCAGATGATGCTTCCCAGGGAAATCCCCTTTAAGATATCCATGCTCAGGCAGTAGGCGTGATGGATTGGCAGTACAGTCATAATGACGGTCCGCTCCTTGATTTTCATATCCAGACAGGTTGCGTTATTCGCGAGATTGCGATGGGTGAGCATGACCCCTTTGCTTTTGCCGGTGGTTCCGGAGGTGAACATAATCGTGCAGAGCGAATCCGGTTTCGGCGCAAAATCCCATGGACCTGCATTTTCGCTTAAAAGCTGGGAGAAAGAGAGACTGTCATCATCACTCTGTTCTTTCTGCATGGAAATCAGGTATCTCAGATTCGCGCATTTTTGTTTGGCTGCGGTTGCCACATCCTTGCGGATCTCATCCACCACAAAGACTTCCGCGTCTGCCCGGTCAATCAGTTCGCACAGATCGTCGACAGGGAGAGAGACATCCAGAGGGACGGCAACGCTCCCACTGTCGACAATACCGAAATAGGACACGAGCCATGGATAAGAGGTAGCGCCGGTGAGGGCGATATGTTTTCCGAGCATGCCCAGGGAATCCAGGACTCTCGAAAAACTCTCGCTGTCCTGTCTTAACTGGGTATAGGATTTTGCCGCGATTTCTTTTTTATTTATTTTATAACGAATGGCATCGCCGGACTGGAATCGTTCTTCCGCTTTGACTAATATTTCTCGAATCGTGTTACATACCATCGTGTTTTCTGCCATATTGTCACCTTTTCTTTCAACTTTATGATATGAGCGTCGCCAGGTAATCCAGTGCATCCTGCACAGTGAGAATGCTTGCGACTTCTTGCTCGTCGATTTCGATGTCAAATTCATCTTCCAACTCTCCGAGCATGCTCATAAAATCAAAGGAAGTGAATCCCAGATCTTCTACGAAACGGGATTCCGGATGTACATTTTCTTGCTCAACTTCTACATAATTACAGATGATTTCTACAAATTTATCAAACATAGTGTTCTCCTTTTTATTGTTCCCGGCAGGACAGAAGTGCAACGAGAGATCGTCTGTCGGGGTGGTTATTACAAATTATATAATTTAACTTCAATTTTTAAAACGACGCAATATTTTGTCGTTCTTTATAGGTTTTGTGATATGATCTAACAGTATTTTAAATCAATTTAATAATATCCCCAATCGGCAGGTTTGGATTCTCTGCACCTTTGAACATGATCTTGCACAGATAGTAGTAGAGATATTCCAGATCCTCTCTGCTAACGGCCTTTACCTGATGTTCGAAGTTGAAATCCAGGCCGTTGTCTTCCGGGCGGTGCATAACGGTCAGGTACATACCCTGGGTGGTGGCGCCATTCGGATACCATTTGGTTTTGTATTTGATGTCGCCGATTTTTGTCAGTTCTTTCCCCTGAATGTTCGGCGGCTGATAGGTCAGTGACATCGGTTCGTAAGTTTCTCCGTTTTTATGCGGATATTTTCTGCCGCGGTACGCGAAATATTCTACCGGGTCATAGTTCGCATGGCGGAAGTATTCATTTTGCAGATCACGAATCTCGTAAATACCTTCCAGGAATGTTTTGTCTTCCGAAATGATGGTCCGGATAGGGAAGGAATGAATCCTGGTTCCGCCGCATTTCTTTTCTTTTAAAGTCGCGCGTCGGGAGATCGCCGTGTTGATGGATACATCGTCGTTTCCGTTCATTTTCTGGAAATAGGTGCGCAGCCCCATCATCAGCAGCACTGCCAGGGATACATGATATTCTTCACAAAATGACATCAGGCGGCTTGTTGGTTCTTCTTCCAGATGGAAGATATCCAGTGCTGAGTCCACGGAATCAGAAACATTGATAGCGGCCCGCGCGTTCGGATCACCAGTACGTTTTCTTTCTTCCTCTAACTTCTGCGGACCACGGATTCCGTTATAGATTGGTTCCGGTGTGCTATAGATAAGGTACTGGAAATATTTCCGGTCGCGTTCCTGGGCTTTGCTTCCATTCTCGTAGGCAAGGTCTTTTTGCAGCTGCTCCACGTAAGACGCCATATCTTTCGGATAAGGAACGTCTTCAAACATGGCGTTACAATAGAGTTCGATGACATCCTTAAAGAAGCAGGACAGTCCCTGGGCATCTGCCGTCATGTGGTCGATGAGGAGGTAAATGCCATTGTATCCGTCTGGTGTGTGGATCATCACTACACGGTTCATCGGGGAATCTTCCCGTTTGAATGGGACGCGGGACCATCTGGTCATTTCTTCGTTGGCTTCGTCCATGGTCATACCGGTGAAATCGACGAACTCAATGTCACGTTCTTCTTTATCGATGACATATTGATACCAGGTTCCTTCTTTATCTCTGGCAAAGCGCAGACGCATGGATTCGCAACGTTCATAAGCTTTGTAAATGGATTGTTTCAGCACTTCCCAATTCAGGTCTGTGCCGATGGTCAGGCTGGTGCCGATATTCAGGACTTCCTTTTTCGGACACATATCCTGATAAAATGTGTGGAACTTCTGGGCCTTGGTCAATGGGTATACTGTATATCCTTTTCTTTTTCTCATCATTATAGTAATCCCTCCGTAAATTCGTTTAATGCGTTCTCATAGGAGATCATGTCTTTATAGTAACTTTCCGCATGGGCTGCGCCCTGGATAATAAGTTTTTTTCTTGGAGATGCGCAATTTTCATAGATTTCATCGCACATCGTACAGGGAACAAAGGTGTCCGCGCTTCCATGGATAAAGAGAATCGGAATCTTTGCCTTGCGCACTTCTCTGGCCGCGTTACATTCGTCCAGGCCGTATCCGGCTTTCTTTTTATTGACATAATCGGATATCTGGATAATGGGAAATGCAGGCATGTGGTACATGGAATGCAGCACATGGGTAAATACGTATTTCGGTGAGGTAAAGGCACAATCGGAAACGATACCTTTTACCTGCTCCGGCAATGTCAGGCCACTGGCCATCAGCACAGTGGAGCCACCCATGGAAGTTCCGTGGAGTAAAATCTCGACATCGTTCCCCGCTTTGTCAAGGACCCAGTCGATCCATTTCAGAGCGTCGTAACGGTCCAGGCATCCGAAACCGATGTACACACCCTCGCTGTCTCCATGGGCACGCTCGTCCACGAGAAGCATCTGGTAGTTGTTTCGGATATAGTAATCAGAAAGCCCGATATAATCACTCATTCCTTTACTGGTATAACCATGAAAGCAGATGACGAATTTCTTTGAATCCCGTGGGAAATAAGTTCCGTGCAGGCGAAGCCCGTCATCGGACATGATATATACATCTTCGTGGGGCTGTGCGAGCATGAATGCTTTTCGTTCCTCAATCAGAGGGAAATGC
>JAJQDO010000340.1:7686-8345 GCA_021202175.1 Clostridiales bacterium
CGGAAATGCCTGCTCCAAGCAGCTCCCGACATTTTCATAGTGCGCTCCATTTTGGCGTTATAGCGCTTCATGGTTCTTCTATAGAAATAGGCTGTTGTGCCGGCACTGACGCTGGCAGCGATGCCGGCCAGAAGCGTCGCGCGTTCTATCCATTTCTTCATATTTATAATATGCCACCTTTCTCGCTCATACATTGCGAAATATATTGTATGTTATGGTAAATTGTCATTCTCGCTTATATTGTGAAAAATGTGTTATGCATTATTAAAGTTGAGATTCTATTGTATATTTCGCGAAATAAATCGTATCTAATCTTATTTTTTCGTTTCTGATTCATTTTAATCCGTAGCTTTTAGATAATTCTAATCCGTTATGATCCGTAGCTTTTAGATAATTCCAATCCGTTATAATCCGTAGCTTTTAGATAATTCCAATCCGTTATAATCCATGGATTTTATATAATTTAATTCGTTTTAATCTGTGGCTTTCGTGTAACTGTCAATCATCTCTTTCAGTCTTAAAGCCTTGTCGAAGTTTCCCTCAACTTTTAATTTCTGCATCGTGAAAGCCATAATCGGATCCAGAGTTCCATTTGCCAGTTTTTTTAATGTTTTCCCGGAACAGGTAAACATCACATCTCTGTCGTAATACTCATAGGG